>NZ_AJKQ01000018.1:0-639 GCF_000257455.1 Streptococcus oralis SK610 | reverse complement strand
ATGATGTGCTTTCAAATTGTTCAGATAGAACAAGAATCGAAGAAGTATGTCATGGATACAAGTACTATAAGCCCCAAGAGCTATTACTGGGGAATAAAAACAGATACGATTACAGTGGACATGGTGGAGATTGAAAAGAATAATAACCAATTCGAAATTAAACCTAGCAGACCTGTAAGTGCAACAATGGGAGCCATTATCGTTCAACCAATCGTCAAGGTTAGCTATGATGCGCTGAAAAAATTTTTTATTCACAATAATATTAGCGAGCAAATATTATTAAAGTTATTACTCTTTGCAATTTCTATGCTGATTTCTTATTTTGCAATTCTGATTTCATTAAAGTTATCCCATAATAAAGCAGATAAATGGATTCCTCAAAACAGCAATAAATACACAGTGACCTTTACAACTATTAAAAAAAGTAACGGAGGAGTATATCCTTTGGTTGGAGCAATTGCCCTTTGTTTACTTTTCTTTCTTGGTTTGAATAATGGAACAGAAGGGGCTTTTTTGGTAATCAATGGAATCATATCGTTATTCTTTTTCATGTTTACTCTAGGAAGTTTTCCAATCGCTCATCCATACAAGCATGGTCAAATTGAGGTTGAAAAGATTGAGAAAATATAGAATAAATGA
>NZ_AJKQ01000017.1:0-139911 GCF_000257455.1 Streptococcus oralis SK610 | reverse complement strand
TTATGGAAAAGAGCCAGTTAAACTGACTCCCTCTATTTATCTTGCCAATTAGTCGCGCGTTCCTCTCCCCACCAGTAAGGGATCAATTCGGCAACCTTAATTGTTTTTCTTGTTTCGTAGTCCATCATGAACTCTGCTTCTTTATTTTCAGCATTCAATTCTAAGAGAAATTCTCTGCAGGCGCCACAGGGCATACCTGATCCTTCGCCGTAGGGAGGTTTATCTCGAAAGGCGAGGATTTTCTTAACTTTAGTTTGTCCTGAAAATTGATACATATTGAAGAGAGCTGCTCGTTCCGCACAAAGATGAAAAACGCCACAAGTACCCTCCATACAAAATCCTGTGAAGATTTGATCATCTTCTGCTTCTACCGCAGCAACAACATGGTTAGCATAAACAAAGTCAGAAACTTCATGGGGATTAAATAAGGTTCGTGCTTCTTCATACATCTTTTCCCAAGTATCCATTGGAAGTCCTTTTTACTTAGAAATCTCTTTGAGCATGTTATCGATATGCTGGATAGATTTCTCACGACCTAATAGGTAAATCGTATCTGGTAATTCTGGTCCATGCATTTCACCTGATACAGCAATACGAATCGGCATGAAGAGATTTTTTCCTTTAATACCTGTTTCTTTTTGAACTGCTTTGATTTGTGGGAAGATGTTTTCTGTCACAAACTCCTCATCCGTCATCGCTTCTAGTTTCGCTTTGAAAGCTTCTAAAACAACTGGAACAGTTTCTCCTGCCATGACCTCGCGCTCTGCATCTGTCAACTCTGGGAAATCTGCAAAGAAAAGATCTGTCAATGGAACGATTTCATCCACTGACTTCATTTGTGGTTTGTAGAGTTCCACCATTTTTTCAGACTTGTCAGTCAAACGCCCTGCTTCTTCTAGGAATGGTTTTGCCATTTCAAAGATAGTAGCAAGTTCTGCTCTCTTGATGTAATCGTTGCTCATCCAGTCTAGTTTCTTCTGATCAAAGGCAGCTGGTGACTTGCTGAGACGATTTTCATCAAAGAATTTAATGAGTTCTTCACGAGAGAAGATTTCGTCTTCCCCTCCAGGATTCCAACCAAGAAGGGCGATAAAGTTAAAGACTGCTTCTGGCAAATAGCCTTTTTTACGGTAGTCTTCGATAAACTGAAGGGTGTTGGTGTCACGTTTAGACAATTTTTTACCCGTTTCAGAGTTGATAATCAAAGTCATGTGACCGAACTCTGGAGCTTCCCAACCAAGAGCCTCATAAACCATAAGCTGTTTTGGGGTGTTGGCAATGTGGTCATCTCCACGGATAACATGAGAAATTTGCATATCGTGGTCATCAATAACAACAGCAAAGTTGTAAGTTGGGTATCCGTCTTTCTTTTGAATCACCCAGTCACCGCCAATATTGCTACCTTCAAACTCGATATCACCCTTGACCATGTCATGCCATTTGTAGATACCTGACTCATTAACAGCCAAACGAACTGTCGGGATGATACCAGCTGCTTCACGTTCAGCCACATAAGTAGCTTTTTCTTCTTCGCTCATGCCAAGATATTCATTGATGTAACGTGGTGTTTCGCCAGCTGTTTCTTGGCGTTCGCGCTCAGCCGCCAATTCTTCTTCTGTAACGTATGATTTGTAGGCTTTTCCGTCGGCTAACAATTGGTCGATGTATTTTTGATAGAGTTCCAAACGCTCTGATTGGCGGTAGTTTTCATGAGTTTCTGGACTTTCATCCCAGTCAATCCCCAACCAACGAAGGTTTTCAAGCTGTGAACGTTCTCCATCCTCAACATGGCGTTTACGGTCAGTATCTTCGATACGAATGATAAAAGTTCCACCATGATGGCGTGCGTAAAGATAGTTAAACAATGCTGTACGGGCATTTCCGATGTGTAGTAGTCCTGTTGGACTTGGTGCGTAGCGTACGCGGATATCTTTTGACATAGTTTCTCCTATAAAGTCTCTAGGCGTCTGCCTTTTTGCTTTCTATATTATATCACAAGTCTCGCCTGAGTCCAATGTCTACGAATAAAGAGAGTAAAAAGAGTGGACAAGCCACTCTTTTCTTCTATTATAGACGTGCGTTAAGTTCTTTGCTCAATTCTTCAAATCCTGGTTTTCCAAGAAGGGCAAACATGTTGCGTTTGTAGGCTTCAACACCTGGTTGGTCAAATGGGTTGATAGCATTCAAGTAACCTGAAAGGGCAATTGCCAATTCGAAGAAGTAGATAGTGTAACCAAGAGTGAAAGCATCTTGCTCTGGAAGAGTCACGTACATGTTTGGCACATCACCGTCAGTGTGGGCAAGAAGAACACCGTCAGTCGCTTTTTTGTTTACAAAGTCAACATCTTTTCCTTGAAGGTAACCAAGCCCGTCAAGGTCTTCTTCCAAGCTAGGGATAATCACATTCTTGCGTGGTTTGTCAACACGGACAACTGTTTCAAACATGATGCGGGTTCCTTCTTGGATAAATTGACCAAGTGAGTGCAAGTCTGTCGAGAAGTTAGCTGAAGTTGGGTAGATCCCTTTTTGGTCTTTTCCTTCTGACTCACCAGCCAATTGTTTCCACCATTCTGAGAAGTATTGAAGTGATGGCTCATAGTTTACCAAGATTTCAGTGGCATAGCCTTTGCGGTAAAGGATGTTACGAACGGCTGCATATTGGTATGCTTCGTTTTCAGCAATCTTATCTGAAGTGTAGTCTTTACGAGCTGCATTCGCACCTTCCATAAGAGCTTTGATGTCCGCACCTGATGCAGCGATTGGAAGCAATCCAACTGCGGTCAAGACTGAGAAGCGTCCACCGATGTCATCTGGAACCACAAATGTTTCCCAACCGTTAGCATCTGCTTCAACCTTAACAGCACCTTTTTGGCGGTCAGTTGTGGCATAGATACGTTTGTTGGCTTCTTCTTGACCGTATTTCTTAACCAAGAGTTCTTTGAAGACACGGAAAGCGATCGCTGGTTCAGTTGTTGTACCTGATTTAGAAATCACGTTTACTGAGAAATCTTTGTCTGCTACATACTCTACCAAGTCAGCAAGGTAAGTAGATGAAATTGAGTTTCCAGCGTAAAGGATTTGTGGCGCTTTGCGTTCTTCTTTTGTTTGCAAGTTAGCAAAGTGGTGGTTCAAGAAGTCAATAGCTGCTTTGGCACCAAGGTAAGATCCACCGATACCGATTACAACCAAGACATCGCTATCTGACTTGATTTGCTCAGCAGCTTTCAAGATGCGGTCGAATTCTTCGCGGTCGTAATTTTCAGGAAGGTCCAACCAACCCAAAAAGTCGCTACCAGCACCAGTTCCTTTACGGATCAATTCGTCTGCAGCTGTTACTTGTGCTTGCATGTATTCCACTTCATGTGGGGCAACAAATTTGTCTAAAACTTTTGAATAATCAAATTTAATATGTGACATGATAATCCTCCAATATTTCTTCTTTTCTATCATAACGCTTACCTTCGATTTTTTCAAGCTTTTTTATTGAATTTACCCAATTTTTATCAGAATTCAAACGTTTGCGTAAAAACGCTAAAATACAAAAAATCTGAAAGGACGAATAAAAACGGCTAGAGACTCTAACCGTTACAATTCATTTAATAAATACTCAAATAGTTCTAAATTGCCGTCTTCTTCATTGACCAAAAACTCTGGATGCCACTGCAAACCAATGATACGATGCTCGTCAATAGACTCAATCGCTTCCACCGTCTGGTCGCGAGGATCTACAGCTGTCACACGGAAATTAGGTGCTAGGTCTTTGATACTTTGTCGATGGACTGAGTTGACTTGGCTTTCTTTGCCGAACAACTTAGCCACCACGCTTCCTTCTACTGTCTCAATAGAATGAGATGTTCCAAAAGGCAAGCCTTGCCAGTGACCCTCAATTTCTTGGTGGAGAGTGCCACCAAAAGCAACATTGACAAGCTGAACACCACGGCAGATTGCTAAAATGGGCTTATCCTGGCGAAGAGCTTCTTTCAAGAGTGCCAGCTCAAACTCATCACGCACTAGGTTGTAATCATCGCTCTCGATGGTTTTTTTCTCCCCATAAAACTGAGGATGAACATTTTGCCCACCTGTCAAGATGAGTTTGTCGATCATTTCCACATAATCGCGAACAATGGACTCATCCCCTACAGGAATCACTAAAGGAAGACCACCGACTTGACGAATGCTCTCTGCAAATTTACAGGATACAGATGAGTGGATGTTTTTCCCTTCTGCATCTACAGGACATAGGTTTGCAGCAACTCCTACAACCGTTCTAGCCATGATGTGTCTCCTTTCGATTTTCTTGCGACAGTCTTATCTTATCACTCCAACCCTTTCCTGTCTAATATGTTTTTTTAAAGACCGTGATAAGTATTTTTTATGGGCAAAAAAAGCTGCCCAATGGGGACAACTTCTTTTTTATTCAAAGACAAATTGATTGTGATAGAGTTCTGAGTAGAAACCGCCGAGTTTGAGCAACTCGTGATGATTTCCACGTTCAATGACCTCTCCATCTTTGAGGACAATAATCTGATCGGCATTGAGGATGGTCTTGAGACGATGGGCAATGACAAAACTGGTTCGACCTGCTACTACTGCCTCCATGGCATGTTGAATCTTACTTTCTGTTACGGTATCGACATTGGAAGTCGCCTCATCTAAGATTAGGACTTGAGGATCTGTCATCAAGGTCCGAGCGATGGAAATCAATTGTTTCTGCCCAGTCGAGAAGATATTTTGCTCATCATCAATAAGGGTATCATACTTGTCAGGCAAACTTTCGATATAGTCATGAATATGAGTTGCCTTGGCAGCTGCTTCGACCATTTTCTGACTGGCATCTGGCACACCAAAGCGGATATTGTCTCGGATTGTTCCACTAAATAAGACCGAATCCTGCAAGACAATACCGACCTTGCTCCGCAGGCTATCCAAGTCAAAGTTACGAATGTCTTTCCCATCAAAGGAAATGCTACCTGAATCCACATCGTAGAAACGATTGATGAGGTTCATGATGGTCGTTTTCCCTGAACCAGTCGGGCCGACAACTGCTACCATCTGTCCTCTAGGAGCTGAAATGCTGACATCTTTCAAGATCGGCTTGTCTGGCACATAAGAGAAATCAATGTGATTGATTTCAACACCTTCTCGCAATTCCTTAAAGGCAGACGCATTTTGCGGACGGATCTCTTCTTCTGCATCGAACATTTCTTGGATACGATCCGCTCCGGTAAAGGCCAACTGGAGGCTCCCCCAACTCGCAGCCACCTGGATAATCGGCTGGTAGTACTGCTGAGAAAATTGGGTAAACATGACAATCAAACCTAGGGCTGTCGTTGTTTCAACACTCGGATCGTTCAGCAAGACCGCAGAACCTGCAAAAATGACGATGGCCGTATTAACCAAGCTCATTCCATTCATGACTGGAAAGAGGATACCTGAAAACATTCTCCCTTTAAAAGTTGCCTTACGCACGCGCTCATTTTGCTCCACGAATCCTGCTACGATGTCGTCTTGAATTCCTTGTACGATAACAGCTTTCTGTCCAGAAATACTCTCATCCATGTAGGCGTTGAGTTTCCCAACCTCTTTTTGTTGGAGATTGGTGTACTTGCGGGCCATTTTCACGATGAAAACCAACATGAGAAAGGCCACTGGAGTGCTGGCTACTGTTATCAGGGCTAGCGTCACATTTTTTGAAAACATGACAAAAATCAAACCGATGTAAAGAGCAATATTGCTCATAACCTGAACTAGACTTTCATTGAAGGCTTGAAGGATGTTATCCAAGTCACTCGTGAAGCGAGAAAGGATGTCGCCATCCTGATGGCGATCAAAGAAAGAAACCGTCAAACGAGAAAGTTTGCCAAAGAGGCCCTTACGCATCTCATTTGTCGACTCAGCAATCACACGAGTCATAAAGGTCATGTAAATCAAACTGGATACTACTAGGGCGAGGACAACCAGAGCTAGATTCAGCATCAGAGCCGATAAACTCTGCCAGGCTAGTTCGGAAGTTCCATTTTGATAAGCCAGAACCAGATTAGCGAGCTCCGTAACTGCTTGGCCTGAAAAAACAGGGAAGAGGGCTTGGGCAATCGTCGCAACTGCAACCATCAGAATCACAATGACAAAGGAGAACTTGTAAACTTTAAAATAATTCCAGAAAAATCGAACGGTTTTCATTTTATTCCTCCTTTCCCTTTTGTGTTTCGTAGATTTCGCGGTAGACGGCATTGCTAGCTACCAAGTCTGCATGCCTTCCTTCTCCAATCAAGCGTCCTTGATCCAATACCAAAATCTTGTCTGCATGGACGACTGAACTGATTTTTTGAGCGATGATAATGGTTGTCGTCCCTTTCAGGTCTTTGTTCAAAGCTTCCTGCACGAGTCTCTCTGACTTGGCATCCAAGGCCGAAGTCGAATCATCAAAAATTAGGATACGGGGATTGCTGACAATCCCACGGGCAATGGACATCCGTTGCTTTTGTCCACCAGAAAAGTTGGTGCCACGTTCTTCGACCTGACTCTCAAATTTGTTTTCCATGCGTCCGATAAATTCGCTGGCTTGAGCAATCCGAGCTGCACGTTCCATTTCTGACACGCTGGCATTTCCTTTTCCTTGACGAAGATTATCTGCAATGGTTCCGCTAAAGAGAATAGCACGTTGCAAGACAATGGAAACTGTTTTACGCAAGGTTCCCTCGCTGACATCTCGAATATCCTTGCCACCAATCTTAATAGATCCCTCTTGTGGATCAAACAGTCGTGGAATTAACTGAGCCAAGGTAGACTTCCCTGCTCCAGTCGCTCCAACCACACCGACCATCTGACCAGGCACAATATCAAAGCTTACATTCTTCAGCATAGGCTCATCATCATTAGGATAGGTGAAGGTTACATTTTCAAAAGAGAGACTTCCTTCTAACTCTTCATCTGGGAGATCTTTAAAGGTCATCGCTGGCTCGGTATCTAGAATTTCGCGGATACGACGCAAGGAAATCATGGCACGGCTGACAGAATTTCCTAAAAATCCAACCATGATAATGGTAAAGATAATCTGGCTGAGATAGTTGATAAAGGAAGCAATAGAGCCCACAACAGATGGATCTGACTGAGCCATGCCTGCCACCAACCAGATAGAGAGGAAGACTGCCCCATAGCCGACTAGCATCATAACAGGTTCTATAACTGAGAAGGCATAACCTATATAAAGATTTTGGCCCAGAAGTTCATCTGAAACTTCGGTAAACTTGGCAAACTGTGCTTTTTCTTGTACAAAGGATTTGACCACGCGCACACCACGTAGATTTTCCTTAGCGATAGCATTGATCCGTTCAAGAAGGGTTTGAAACTTAGCAAATCGTGGCCCCATCATCCCCATCATGATGGCTGTTAGTGCAAAGATTAAGAGCACCATGAGGACAATCACCCACCAAAGCGATGGAAGAGTGTGGACCGCCAAGACAAAGGAACCGATAAAGAGAAGAGGGAGACGGAAAAGAATTTGAAAAGCCATCATCACCACGTTCTGAATTTGGTTGATATCATTAGTCATTCGGACGACAAGATTGCCCGCATTAAACTGCTCGATATTGGCATAAGAAAAAGTCTGGATCTTACGAAAAGCGTCTTCCCGAAGGTCCGAAGACACTCCTTGAGCAATGTAGGCTGCAAGCGTTACATTGACCCCACCTGCAACCAGACCGACTAGGGCTACCCCTATCAACCAAGCACCAATACTATAAATAGCCTCATTTTGCCCGGCCAACAAAGCCTCTAACACCTCTTGCAAATAGCGTGGTTGCAAGAGCGAACTCGCAACCATCAAGCCTGTCATCATTAAGGATGCCAAGGCTTGCCATTTATAGGTTTTTATTTTTTTAATGAGCATATTTCCTCCTAATAAAATAGATAAAGGGAGCGACATCTTGCGTCAGCTCCTTCTCATTCGTTCATATTGATGCTATTCTAGCAAAAAAGAGGCATCTTGTCAAAGAAGTCTCCTTATTATAAATTAGTGCGCTTTCATCTACAGGTGATGCATGAAAAGGCTTTTTATGGTAAAATGAAAGGAAGAACTCTTACAAGGAGGAAAAGATGAAGAAACAAACCATCGCTGTCTTGGGTCCTGGTTCTTGGGGAACTGCCCTTTCGCAGGTCCTAAACGACAATGGACACGAAGTTCGAATTTGGGGAAATATTTCTGACCAAATTGATGAAATCAATAACCAACATACAAACAAACGCTACTTCAAAGATATCCTACTCGACGAAAAGATCAAAGCCTATCATGACTTGGAAGAAACACTAAAGGATGTGGATGCTGTTTTATTTGTAGTCCCAACAAAAGTAACGAGACTGGTTGCCCAACAAGTAGCAAAGGTACTCGATCACAAGGTTGTCATCATGCATGCCTCCAAAGGATTGGAACCAGATAGCCACAAACGCCTATCGACTATTCTTGAAGAGGAAATTCCAGTCGATCTCCGTAGTGAAGTCGTCGTTGTTTCAGGACCTAGCCACGCTGAGGAAACGATTGTACGCGATATTACCTTGATTACCGCAGCCTCCAAAGACCTTGAAACTGCTCAGTACGTACAAAATCTCTTTAGCAATCACTACTTCCGCCTCTATACCAATACGGATGTTATCGGGGTTGAAACCGCTGGTGCTCTCAAAAACATCATCGCAGTTGGCGCTGGGGCATTACATGGTCTAGGATTTGGCGACAATGCCAAGGCAGCCATCATCGCCCGTGGCTTAGCAGAAATAACTCGTCTAGGGGTCGCTCTTGGTGCTAATCCTCTGACTTATAGCGGTCTTTCTGGAGTTGGAGATTTGATCGTAACTGGGACATCTGTCCACTCTCGTAACTGGAGGGCTGGTGATGCTCTCGGTCGTGGAGAATCCCTAGGAGACATCGAAGCAAACATGGGTATGGTCATCGAAGGCATTTCAACAACTCGAGCAGCTTACGAGCTGGCTCAGGAATTGGGTGTCTACATGCCAATCACACAGGCTATTTACCGAGTTATCTACGAAGGTGTCAATATCAAAGAAGCAATCACTGACATCATGAGCAATGAATTTAAAGCAGAAAACGAATGGTCATAGACCTTTATAGAAAGGAACATCATGAAACAAAAAGTCAGAAAAGCAGTCATCCCAGCCGCTGGATTGGGAACTCGCTTCCTCCCAGCAACTAAGGCCTTGGCCAAGGAAATGTTGCCAATCGTAGACAAGCCAACTATCCAGTTTATCGTTGAAGAAGCTCTCAAATCTGGTATCGAAGATATCTTGGTTGTTACAGGTAAGTCAAAACGTTCCATCGAGGACCACTTCGATTCAAACTTCGAATTGGAATACAACCTCAAAGAAAAAGGGAAAACAGATCTTTTGAAGCTAGTTGATGAAACAACTGGCATGCGTCTGCATTTTATCCGCCAAACACATCCACGTGGTCTCGGCGATGCTGTTTTGCAAGCCAAGGCTTTCGTTGGAAATGAACCTTTTGTCGTTATGCTTGGTGATGACTTGATGGATATCACAGACGAAAAGGCTGTTCCACTTACCAAACAACTCATGGATGACTACGAGCGTACCCACGCGTCTACTATCGCTGTCATGCCAGTCCCTCACGACGAAGTCTCTGCTTATGGGGTTATTGCTCCACAAGGCGAAGGAAAAGACGGTCTTTACAGCGTTGAAACCTTCGTTGAAAAACCTGCACCAGAGGATGCTCCTAGCGACCTTGCTATCATCGGACGCTACCTCCTCACTCCTGAAATTTTCCAAATCCTTGAGAACCAGACTCCAGGTGCAGGAAATGAAATTCAGCTGACAGATGCAATCGATACCCTCAATAAAACACAACGTGTATTTGCTCGTGAGTTCAAGGGGGCTCGTTACGATGTTGGAGACAAGTTTGGCTTTATGAAAACCTCCATCGACTACGCTCTCAAACATCCACAAGTCAAAGACGACTTGAAAGACTATCTCATCCAACTTGGGAAAGAGTTAGCTGGGGGGGAATAGAAGAACAGTTCATATAAAAGAAGAACTAGGATAGTTAATTATCCTAGTTCTTCTTATTTTGTATTGCTATCATCCCGAACATATATACTCTCAAAAGGAAATCGTATTTCTCGGTTAATCTACTAACAAGCTCCACCGAATTGATCTCGAATTCTATGAAAGCGCTACGATATTATTTGTTTTTTTCTAAAAACAGGAGTACAATGAGTTAGTATAATAAAATAAAAAGCACCGAATCGGTGCGCACTTTTTCAAGTTGTGTACGGACAAAGCCTTATTTTAACTTTGCTGTGTTGTTTCGAATAATTCCAACAGCCTTATTGTACTATACTTGTCAAAAATTATCAAGTGAAATGTAAATCATTTTACAGATACGACAAAAAGCTAGTTTATCCTCATTTGAAACAATACAGTTCTAAAACTAAAATATAACCTATAATCAATTTTAGCACATTTTTACCGATATTTCATCATTATTCTATTGAAATTTTTAGTTAGAATGATGCAATTAAATAAAGTTATATTTTAAGGAGATTGTTTTGAAAAAGTTCAAATTCACTAAAGATAATTTAGCTATTCTAACTGAGACTTAATCAAAGCTCTCATTTCTTAATTTTAAAATTATAACTTAATACAACGGAGGTTTTTATACATGGAAAACAAAAATTACTCTATCGGACTTGATATTGGTACTAACAGCGTCGGATGGAGCGTTATCACTGACGATTATAAAGTCCCATCGAAAAAGATGAAAGTTCTGGGTAATACCGATAAACGATTTATCAAGAAAAATCTCATCGGGGCTCTATTGTTTGATGAGGGAACTACTGCTGAGGCTAGACGCCTTAAACGAACTGCACGTCGTCGCTATACTCGCCGAAAAAATCGTCTTCGCTATCTTCAAGAAATCTTTGCTGAGGAAATGAGCAAGGTAGATAGCAGTTTCTTTCATCGATTGGATGACTCCTTTTTAATTCCTGAGGATAAAAGAGGGAGTAAATACCCTATTTTTGCTACCTTGGCAGAAGAAAAAGAATACCATAAGCAATTTCCAACTATCTATCATTTGAGAAAGCAATTAGCAGATTCAAAAGAAAAAACTGACTTGCGCTTGATTTATCTAGCATTAGCTCATATGATTAAATATCGCGGGCATTTTTTATACGAAGATACATTTGATATTAAAAACAATGATATCCAAAAAATCTTTAGCGAATTTATAAGCATTTACGATAATACCTTTGAAGGAAGTTCACTTAGTGGGCAAAACGCACAAGTAGAAGCAATTTTTACTGATAAAATTAGTAAATCTGCAAAGAGAGAGCGCGTTCTAAAACTCTTTCCTGACGAAAAGTCCACTGGTTTGTTTTCAGAATTTCTCAAGTTGATTGTAGGAAATCAAGCTGATTTTAAAAAACATTTTGACTTAGGAGAAAAAGCTCCGCTACAATTCTCTAAAGATACCTATGATGAGGATTTGGAAAACTTGCTCGGACAAATTGGAGATGACTTTGCTGATCTTTTCTTAGTTGCCAAAAAACTCTATGATGCTATTCTTCTATCAGGCATTTTGACTGTCACAGATCCTTCAACCAAGGCACCATTATCAGCATCTATGATTGAGCGCTATGAAAATCACCAAAAAGACTTGGCAGTTTTAAAACAATTCATCAAAAACAATCTTCCAGAAAAATATGATGAAGTTTTTTCTGACCAATCTAAAGATGGGTATGCTGGATATATCGATGGTAAGACCACACAAGAAGCATTTTACAAATATATCAAAAATCTTCTCTCTAAATTCGAAGGAACAGATTATTTCCTTGAGAAAATTGAACGTGAAGATTTCTTGAGAAAACAACGTACTTTTGATAATGGTTCTATTCCTCATCAAATTCATCTTCAAGAAATGAATGCCATTCTCCGTCGGCAAGGAGAACATTATCCATTTCTGAAGGACAATAAAGAAAAGATAGAGAAAATCTTAACCTTCCGTATTCCTTATTACGTTGGCCCATTGGCTCGTGGCAATCGTGATTTTGCGTGGCTTACTCGAAATTCCGATGAAGCAATAAGACCTTGGAACTTTGAAGAAATTGTTGATAAGGCAAGCTCTGCGGAAGACTTCATCAATAAGATGACTAACTATGACTTGTATCTCCCAGAGGAAAAAGTTTTGCCTAAGCACAGTCTCTTGTATGAAACATTTGCTGTCTATAATGAATTAACAAAAGTAAAATTTATTGCAGAAGGATTGAGAGACTATCAATTCCTTGATAGTGGGCAGAAGAAGCAAATTGTCACTCAATTATTCAAAGAGAAAAGAAAAGTAACTGAAAAAGACATCATCCAGTTTCTACACAATGTTGATGGCTACGATGGAATCGAACTAAAAGGAATTGAAAAACAATTTAACGCTAGTCTTTCTACTTATCATGATTTACTCAAAATTATCAAGGATAAAGAATTTATGGATGATTCTAAAAATGAAGAGATTCTTGAAAACATCGTCCATACGCTAACTATCTTTGAAGATCGTGAGATGATTAAGCAACGCCTTGCTCAATATGACTCTCTCTTTGATGAAAAAGTAATCAAGGCACTAATTCGCCGACATTATACTGGTTGGGGAAAACTCTCTGCTAAGCTGATTGACGGTATCTGTGATAAGCAAACTGGCAATACGATTCTTGATTATCTGATTGATGACGGTAAGAACAATCGTAACTTTATGCAGTTAATCAACGATGACGGGCTTTCCTTCAAAGAAATTACCCAAAAAGCACAAGTGGTTGGCAAGACAGATGATGTGAAACAAGTTGTCCAAGAACTCCCAGGCAGTCCCGCTATTAAAAAGGGAATTTTACAAAGTATCAAGATAGTTGATGAACTTGTCAAGGTGATGGGCCATACTCCTGAGTCCATTGTGATTGAAATGGCACGAGAAAATCAGACAACTGCCAGAGGGAAAAAGAATTCTCAACAAAGATATAAGCGCATTGAAGATGCACTAAAAAATTTAGCATCTGGGCTTGATTCAAATATATTAAAAGAACATCCAACAAATAATATTCAACTTCAAAATGATCGTCTCTTCCTCTACTATCTCCAAAATGGGAGGGATATGTATACTGGAAAACCTCTTGACATCAACCAACTGAGCAGCTATGACATTGACCACATCGTCCCACAGGCCTTTATCAAGGATGATTCTCTTGATAACCGTGTCTTGACTAGTTTAAAGGATAATCGCGGGAAATCCGATAATGTTCCAAGTATAGAAGTTGTTCAAAAAAGAAAAGCTTTTTGGCAACAATTGTTGGATTCCAAATTGATTTCAGAACGTAAATTTAATAATTTAACCAAGGCTGAACGTGGCGGGCTAGATGAGCGAGATAAAGTTGGCTTCATCAAACGCCAACTAGTTGAAACACGTCAAATCACAAAACACGTTGCACAGATTTTGGATGCTCGCTTCAATAAAGAAGTGAATGAGAAGGATAAGAAGAACCGCACCGTCAAAATCATCACTTTGAAATCCAACCTAGTTTCCAACTTCCGTAAAGAATTTAGGTTATACAAGGTTCGGGAAATCAATGACTACCACCATGCACATGATGCCTACTTAAATGCAGTAGTGGCTAAGGCTATCCTTAAAAAATATCCTAAACTAGAGCCTGAATTTGTCTATGGTGACTATCAAAAGTACGATCTTAAGCGCTACATCTCAAGATCTAGAAATCCTAAAGAAGTCGAAAAAGCAACTGAAAAGTATTTCTTCTACTCAAACTTGTTGAACTTCTTTAAAGAAGAGGTGCATTACGCAGACGGAACTATCGTAAAAAGAGAGAATATCGAATACTCCAAGGATACTGGAGAAATCGCTTGGAATAAGGAAAAAGATTTCGCAACCATCAAAAAAGTACTTTCCTATCCACAGGTGAATATTGTGAAGAAGCGAGAGGTGCAAACAGGTGGTTTCTCTAAAGAGTCCATTCTTCCTAAAGGAAATTCTGACAAGCTAATCCCTCGAAAAACAAAGGATATTCTTTGGGAAACTACTAAATATGGGGGATTTGATAGCCCTGTTATCGCCTATTCGATCTTGCTCATTGCCGATATCGAAAAAGGAAAAGCGAAAAAACTGAAGACTGTCAAAACTCTAGTTGGTATCACGATTATGGAAAAAGCCGCTTTTGAGGAGAATCCAATAACTTTCCTTGAAAATAAAGGCTATCATAATGTCCGTAAAGAAAACATCCTCTGCCTACCTAAGTATAGTTTATTTGAACTGGAAAATGGTCGCAGACGACTACTTGCAAGTGCAAAAGAACTTCAAAAAGGCAATGAAATAGTACTTCCAGTATACTTAACAACCTTGCTCTACCATTCTAAAAATGTCCATAAACTAGACGAACCAGAACATTTAGAATATATCCAGAAACACCGAAATGAATTTAAGGATTTGTTAAATCTTGTATCTGAGTTCTCTCAAAAATATGTCCTCGCAGATGCAAATCTAGAGAAAATCCAGAACTTATATGCAGACAATGAGCAAGCAGATATAGAAATTCTAGCAAATTCGTTTATCAATTTGTTGACCTTTACTGCTTTAGGTGCTCCTGCTGCCTTTAAATTTTTTGGAAAAGATATTGATCGGAAACGGTACACAACTGTATCTGAAATCCTCAACGCCACCCTCATCCACCAATCCATCACTGGTCTCTACGAGACTCGGATTGACTTGAGCAAACTAGGAGAAGACTGATGGGATGGAGAACCGTTGTTGTCAATACACACTCTAAACTCTCCTACAAGAACAACCACTTGATTTTTAAAGATGCCTCTCGGACAGAGTTGATTCACCTGTCCGAGGTGGACATCCTACTTTTAGAGACGACGGATATCGTTCTCTCCACTATGCTGATTAAACGTTTGGTGGATGAAAATATTCTAGTCATCTTTTGTGATGATAAACGCTTGCCAACGGCATACTTAATGCCCTACTACGGTCGGCACGATTCCAGCTTGCAACTCTCTCGACAAATTGCTTGGAATGAAGATGTAAAGGCGGAAATCTGGACAACCATCATTGCACAAAAAATTCTCAATCAGGCTTTTTATCTAGGGAGTTGTGGTTTTCTGGAAAAGAGCCAGTCAGTCATCGATCTCTATCATGGGTTGGATTTATTTGATCCTAGCAATCGTGAGGGTCATGCTGCTCGGATTTATTTTAACACCTTGTTTGGAAATGATTTTAGCCGTGAACAAGACAATGATGTCAATGCTGCCTTAGACTACGGCTACACCTTGATTTTGAGTATGTTTGCGCGTGAGATTGTCTTGTCTGGCTGTATGACCCAGTTTGGCTTGAAACATGCTAATCAGTTTAATCAATTCAACCTAGCCAGCGATATTATGGAGCCTTTCCGTCCGATTATTGACAGAATTGTCTATGAAAATCGAAGCAGTTCTTTTATCAAAATCAAACGAGAGCTTTTTACTATTTTCTCAAATACCTTTCACTACAATGGTAAAGATATGTACCTGTCCAATATCGTCAGCGACTATACTAAGAAAGTCATCCAAGCTCTCAATCAACCCGAGAAAGGAGTTCCTGAGTTTAGGATATGAGTTATCGATATATGCGTATGATTTTAATGTTTGATATGCCAGTTGATACCGTAGAGGAACGCA
Source organism: Streptococcus oralis SK610 (assembly GCF_000257455.1). Lineage (GTDB taxonomy): Bacteria > Bacillota > Bacilli > Lactobacillales > Streptococcaceae > Streptococcus > Streptococcus oralis_CB. The sequence continues at coordinate 124,182 of NZ_AJKQ01000017.1, read as the reverse complement.
AGGCTTATCGGAAATTTCGGAAGTTCCTCATAGACGAGGGATTTATCATGCACCAATTCTCCATCTATAGCAAGCTCTTGCTCAACAACTCTGCTAATAACACCATGATTGAGCGACTCAAGACTCATAACCCTAAGAAAGGAAACATTACTCTCTTAACCGTTACAGAAAAGCAGTTTTCTCGCATGATTTACTTAAATGGCGAGCGAAATACCAGCGTAGCAAACTCCGACGCACGCTTGGTCTTTCTAGGAGAGGAGCCTCGAGATGAAGATTAATTTCCCGCTATTGGATGAACCATTAACTATTGAAAATGCAACTTTTTTAGTGTTGGAAGACCAGTTTACCTTTTCAACCATTGTCAAGCAGTTCTACCAATATACTGATGATGGGGAGTTGAAGTTGTTTGATAGAAATCTAAAAGCTCTGAAAGAAGCTGAGTTACTAGTGATAACGGATGTCTTAGGATACAATCTCAACTCACCTGCCATGCTCAAGCTCATACATGCTGATTTAGAAAATCAACTCAATGACAAGCCCGAAGTCAAGTCCATGATTGAAAAGTTGGTTGCTACGATTACAGAATTGCTGGCATTTGAGTGTTTGGAAAACGAGTTAGACCTAGAGTATGATGAAATTACCATTCTAGAGTTAATCGATGCACTTGGTGTCAAAGTCGAAACCCTGAGTGATACACCTTTTGAAAAGATGCTAGAAATTGTCCAGGTTTTTAAATATCTTTCTAAAAAGAAACTCCTTGTTTTCATCAATGCATCCGCCTATCTATCAAAGGATGAGTTAGTAAATTTGATAGAGTATATCCAACTCAATCAACTAAGTGTTTTATTTGTCGAACCTCGTAAAGTCTATGATTTTCCCCAGTATGTAATGGATCAAGACTATTTCTTGAACCCTGAAAATATGGTATAATAAGGATAACAATTGGAACCTGACGAGCTGAAGTCTGGCTGGGACGAATGGCGCGATTACGAAATTTCGTGAGAAAAATTTTTCTACGAGGTTTTAGAGCTGTGTTGTTTCGAATGGTTCCAAAACTCATTGATGGCGCAAGTGGTCAAAAGATCCGTTTTAGAGCTGTGTTGTTTCGAATGGTTCCAAAACAAGTTACTAGCATTAGATAGCAAGTAAGCAGTTTTAGAGCTGTGTTGTTTCGAATGGTTCCAAAACTGACGAACATGATGACCTTTGGATTCGTGTGTTTTAGAGCTGTGTTGTTTCGAATGGTTCCAAAACGTTGGAATATGACGCTGAAAAGGAAGGCCTGTTTTAGAGCTGTGTTGTTTCGAATGGTTCCAAAACGCCACAAGATGCTGATTGCTGGTCCGTCCAGTTTTAGAGCTGTGTTGTTTCGAATGGTTCCAAAACGTATGTTCCATACTTGATAACCGCTAGGAAGTTTTAGAGCTGTGTTGTTTCGAATGGTTCCAAAACCGCTTGAAGATAGTTCTTGCTCCTGCTGCTGTTTTAGAGCTGTGTTGTTTCGAATGGTTCCAAAACTATAATTACCAAAGACGAAGGGGAGACTTTGTTTTAGAGCTGTGTTGTTTCGAATGGTTCCAAAACATCCTTGTCTTGTGGTTTATCTGATGGTGTGTTTTAGAGCTGTGTTGTTTCGAATGGTTCCAAAACTTCAGATTGCTGAGGACGTAGTTGCTTGGTGTTTTAGAGCTGTGTTGTTTCGAATGGTTCCAAAACTGCTAAATAGCGAGAATGACACTGTCACTGGTTTTAGAGCTGTGTTGTTTCGAATGGTTCCAAAACTAAAGGCGTCTTAGTAGTCAGTGAGATTGTGTTTTAGAGCTGTGTTGTTTCGAATGGTTCCAAAACCCGTACACGCTGTAATAATCGTCGTTAGGAGTTTTAGAGCTGTGTTGTTTCGAATGGTTCCAAAACCCCTCACCAACAATTTGAGCGTTTCCTTCAGTTTTAGAGCTGTGTTGTTTCGAATGGTTCCAAAACAAGATCATCAAAAGGCTGTCAGAATTGACAGTTTTAGAGCTGTGTTGTTTCGAATGGTTCCAAAACAATTGGTTTACAAATGGACTAAATACCCTTGTTTTAGAGCTGTGTTGTTTCGAATGGTTCCAAAACTCTTGAACCTAAAATCATTCAGCGTGGCCAGTTTTAGAGCTGTGTTGTTTCGAATGGTTCCAAAACGCGTGACATCTTTGTCAGTCAAGATATTCTGTTTTAGAGCTGTGTTGTTTCGAATGGTTCCAAAACACAGTGTTTGTTGATGAATGTTAAGCTTATGTTTTAGAGCTGTGTTGTTTCGAATGGTTCCAAAACTTCAAACAGTTCATTCGATCGAAATCATTTGTTTTAGAGCTGTGTTGTTTCGAATGGTTCCAAAACAATTGGTTTACAAATGGACTAAATACCCTTGTTTTAGAGCTGTGTTGTTTCGAATGGTTCCAAAACTCTTGAACCTAAAATCATTCAGCGTGGCCAGTTTTAGAGCTGTGTTGTTTCGAATGGTTCCAAAACCTCCTTTGATCACTGATTCCATTGCTCCCGGTTTTAGAGCTGTGTTGTTTCGAATGGTTCCAAAACGATGGAGTCATCAACTTTACGACCTAATACGTTTTAGAGCTGTGTTGTTTCGAATGGTTCCAAAACCGTCCATAATCATTAATGTATGAATTGGTTGTTTTAGAGCTGTGTTGTTTCGAATGGTTCCAAAACTGCCCGTCGTACTGAGTCTTCATTGTTTGTGTTTTAGAGCTGTGTTGTTTCGAATGGTTCCAAAACTATTGCTCACCTTTATATGACGCAACATCAGTTTTAGAGCTGTGTTGTTTCGAATGGTTCCAAAACACCCTCCAGCTCCACAACATCCAGTTATTAGTTTTAGAGCTGTGTTGTTTCGAATGGTTCCAAAACGGTGGGGCTATGATACTCAATCATGCCCCGGTTTTAGAGCTGTGTTGTTTCGAATGGTTCCAAAACTATTTCAGACAGTACTAAACCAATTTGAAGGTTTTAGAGCTGTGTTGTTTCGAATGGTTCCAAAACTCTTTTCTATACCCTATTTTACACCATGAAGTTTTAGAGCTGTGTTGTTTCGAATGGTTCCAATCTACATAAAGAGCTACTCATTTTTTGAGTAGCTTTTTAACTATTCCATCCCTTACACATAGCTCATTCCTTTGTAGAAAAGGAAAATGGCAAGTGCGACAAAAAGTAGGGTTGCTCCGATTCGCTGGCTGGTACTATACATCCTTTTATCCCATTTGACTGGAAAAATGACTGCTAGAAAGGCACCGCCTACTGCGCCACCAATATGCCCTGCTAGGCTGATTCCTGGAATCAGAATACTTCCAATGATATTTATCACGAAAAGCGTCAGGTAGGATTGCCCTAACTGCTGGATATAGGGGCTGCGAGTCGCATAGCGCAAAACGATAATCGAAGCAAATAATCCATAGAGAGAAGTGGAGGCACCTGCTGCTAGGACTTTCGGTGTGAAAGCAAAAACAAAGAGATTGCCCATCATTCCTGATAAGAGATAAAGAAGGAAAAATTGCTTAGAGCCGAAAATCTCCTCCACCTGTTGTCCAAGAAAGTAGAGTGAAATCATATTGACAATGAAATGCTCCCATCCAATGTGCACAAATATAGCCGAAAATAGGCGCCAAATCTGCTCTGGGAACAGGCGAATGATCGGTCCATACATGGCCCCAAACTGAAGCAAGGTATCTGCTCGTTCAAAATTTAAACCTGTAAGAACCAACATCAAGAGAAATACCAATGCGGTTACTAGGAGGAAGAAACTAGTCACAGGATAACGTTTATCAAAGATTTCCTTCATAGGTTAGCACCTCCTTGACGGGAATATCATGGTCTTCCAAGTTAAACTCCTGAACCTGACAAGGATAGATTGTACTCATGGTCTGACCAGCAAAATATTCCAGATAGCGGTCATAGTAGCCTCCACCATATCCGATCCGATAGCCTTCTGTCGTAAAAGCCAAGCCCGGAACATGGATTAAATCAATCTGAGACGGATCCACAACTTCCAAGTCTCCTTGCGGTTCAAGTAAACCAAAGGAAGTTTTTACCAACTGCTTCGGATCATATACCACAAATTCCATGCGCCCCTTGGGATAGGTTTTGGGTATCAGAACCTTTTTGCCGTCCTTCAGCGCCCGCTCGATCAGTTCTTGCGTTTGAAATTCATGAGGGAAGGAGAGATAGGTTGCGATGGTCTTGGCTTCTTTGTAAAAAGGGTGTTGTAAGAAACGCTCAGTTAAAACTTGATCCATAGCCTGTTTTTGCTCCTGAGATAAAGCCTTCATTTCTTGCAAAATTTTCTTGCGTAGTTCTGCTTTCATAGACAATTCCTCTACTCTGCTGCCTTCTTTTTCAGAAAACTAGAGACCGCATCTACCCCAATGGCTAAGGCTTCTTCCTTAGGACTCATCTGAGGGTGATGAAGGGCGTAGGGACTATCGATACCCAGCCAGAACATAACGCCATCAACCTTCGAAAGGAGATAACCAAAGTCCTCACCAGTCATAGCTGGCTCGATATCAATCAACTCGATTCCGTCTTTCTCTTCAAAAAAGTCCATCAGTTCACGCGCCAAGGCTGGATTATTCTCAACAGGTAGGTAGCCTCCTTGCTTGAGTTCTACTTCGACTTCCATATCAAAGGCTGCTGCAACCCCTTCTGCGACTGTCTTGACCCTCTTTTGTACCAAGAGGCTCATGTCTTGAGTCAAGGCGCGAATGGTTCCATGTAAAAAGGCTGTATCTGTGATGACATTATTCGCAACACCAGCTTGGAAAAGGCCAAAGGTCACCACTGCTCCCTCGATTGGGTTAACATTGCGGCTAACCACTGACTGCACCTGAGTGATAAAGTAGCTAGCAGCCACCAAGGCATCATTGGCCTCATGCGGGAAGGCTGCGTGCCCACCTTTCCCTTTGAAACAAATCTTCACCTCACAAGTTCCTGCAAAGAGTGTATGGTTATTGGTCGCAATCTGTCCAACCTTTAGATCTGGACGAACATGGAGACCATAAAATTGGTCTGGCAACCAATCTCCAAAAGCACCATCCTCATACATGAGCATACCACCCGCTTCATTTTCTTCAGCAGGTTGAAACAGAAAAAGCAGATTATTCTTGAGTTGCTTCTCAAGAGCACGCTCTAAACAGCCCAAGGCAATGGTCATATGAAAATCATGGCCACAGGCATGCATGCGACCTTGGTGTTGAGAAGCAAAAGGTAGACCTGTTTGTTCGACGATAGGCAGGCCATCAATATCTGTCCGCCAACCAATGGTTCGCTCCGGCTGACTTCCCTGCAGGTAGACCAAAATCCCTGTTCGCCAAGTACGAATTTGAACAAAATCCTTGCCCGCAGTCAATTTCTCAATCACATCCAGCAAATAAGCCTGAGTCTTGAACTCCTCCAAGCCAATCTCTGGAATCTGGTGTAAATCTCGTCTAGTCTGAATCAAATCTAACATCTATCTGTCCTCCGATATAGCAGAAAGAGGCTGGAAAAAGAGTTCCGCCTCTTTTTTACTTTTACAATTACAAGGTACGAAGCGCATCCTCTAGCGCTGTTTTTTGTTGAGTTTGGGCATCAATTTCTTTGATGATACGAGCCGGAACACCTGCTACAACAACATTTTTTGGGACATCCTGGGTAACGATAGCTCCTGCCGCAACGACCGAACCACTGCCGATTTGGACTCCTTCGATAACCACGGCATTGGCACCGATAAGAACATTGTCTCCAACACGAACTGGTTCAGCGCTAGCTGGCTCAATCACACCCGCCAAAACTGCACCTGCACCAACGTGGCTATTTTTTCCAACGATAGCACGACCACCAAGGATGGCACCCATGTCAATCATGGTTCCAGCACCGATTTCAGCACCGATATTGATAACAGCTCCCATCATGATAACAGCATTGTCACCAATTTCCACCTGGTCACGGATAATAGCGCCTGGCTCGATACGAGCGTTGATAGCACGTTTATCTAGCAAAGGAACTGCAGAATTACGAGCATCTTGCTCGACAACATAATCTTGATTTTCTACCAAACCTTCAAGAAGCGGAGCGACGTCCTTCCAGTCTCCGAATAGGACATTTCCTAGTTTGACAACAGAGCTAGGCACAGCAGTTGCGAGTTGCCCCTCAAAGGTTACTTTGACACTGGTTTTCTTTTCAGCATTGGCGATAAATTGGATAATTTCTTGAGCGTTCATTTTTGTAGCAGTCATAGGCGCCTCCTAGTTCGTTATAATGATACCTATTCTACCAAAAAAGGCTTCAAATTTGAAGCCTCAACTATCAAATAATCATCTTTACCTGGCTTGTTTTGCTTCTTCTACAGATAAGAAAATCATCGGAACGATAATCAACACCATAGCCAAGGCCAAAAAACCATCCATGACCAATCCCAGAAAAAGAACACTTAATAAAGCTGAAGAGAGCGGTTCGCTAGCACTCACCACCGATACAACCAGCGGGGAAACGAGTGACACAGCCTTCATAGATAGGAAGAAGGCAAAAGCAGTACCAAACACGGCAATAATCAAACAAATCAGCAGGCTGCTAGCATCCAACTGGAAGGTGACATGATGGACTGGATAGAGCAGATTACTAAAGAGCCCTGCGAGAATCATCCCCCAACCAACAGTAGGTACAAAACCATAGTGGCGGGCAAATCGTTGGGGCAAGATGACATTAAACATGACGCCTACTGCACTGAGCAAGCCTGTCACTAGAGCCAAAGGTGTCATGGACAACTGGGACAAGTCCCCTTTTGTGGCCATCAAAAAAACACCTAGCATGGCAATCAAAACATAGAGCACAGCTGTAATCGAAGCCTTCTTCTGGTAGACGATTCGATTGTAAAACAGGATAAAAACTGGGCTGATAAATTGCAAAATGGTCGCCGTCGTCGCATTGGAATACTCAACACAGAGATAGAAGAAAAACTGCACAGAAAAAATACCTAGAATAGCATAGGCTAAAAAAGGTAGATAATTTTTCTTATCACGCCAGATGTCCAACAAGCGGCTACGCAACTGAAAGGCAGATAGACCTAAAACCAAACTCCCCGCCACTAATAAACGCATAGAAGTAATCCATCCAGAAGACACTGGATAATGAGTGAAAAAATACTCTCCTAAAATTCCACAAATCCCCCAGATTAGGCCTGAGAGTAGCGAGTATACTGTTCCCTTAACAATCTTTTTCTGATAATGATTCATATTATTATTGTAACACGAAACCAACAAAGAAAAAAGTAGCAACAAGGAGAAATTACTAACCTTGCTACTACTCTTTCTTAACGATTAAATAGACGTGAACGTCCTGAAGAACCACTTTGAGTATTTCCACTCGAACTTGAACTTCCAGAGCTACTGCTTGAACTTGAGCTTGGAGGAGTCACTGCTGGAATGCTTCCTAGAATATTCTTCCATGCGTTCAGATAATCTGCATCGCTTCCTCCAATGGCAAAGCGATAGGTGGTCACTGGGGCACCTTCTTTAGTCGCCCAGTAGCTCGTTACTGTCGATCCAGAAACTTCTATTTCTTTCCCATTGATGGAAACCTTGCCCGGTTTTTGCCCTGTAGATCGGAGAACTTGTGACTTGGTCACACTTGGATCCAGATTAAAGCGCTCATTCCCCCATATTCCAGGTTCAGCTTGTTGGATAGCATTGACCAAGTGGGCCATATAGTTGGCATTGCGGTAGTGGCCTGCTCCTTTGGCTAGTGGTCGGTTGTCATCGTGACCTAACCAGCCACCCAAAGTCAAGCGAGGTGTAGAAAGCATGAGCCACATATTTTCATCTTCATTGGTCGTACCAGTTTTTCCGATCCAGTCAGCACGAGCTAGGGATGGATTGATAGTCGTCAAATCCGTCTGGAAACTTGAAGTAATCCGAGATGAAATAACATCCCGAAGGAGACTTTGCATGATGGTTGCTGTCGCTTTCGAATAAACTTGGACAGGCTCATCCTTGTGCTCGTATACCACTCGACCATCCGTTGACTCGATCTTCGTGATCATATGTTTCTTATGGTAAACTCCATTGTTAGCTATGGTCTGATATCCGTTGGTATGCTGGGCAACTGTAACATCAATCCCCCCACCCATCGGTAAACTTTCAATCCCATATTCTGGGATTTCGTAACCCATTTTTTCCATATAGCCTTTGACATCCACACCCTTCTCTCGAAGCGTACGATAAGTCCAGTAGGCTGGGATATTCCATGAGTAGTTAAGGGCTTCTCCCAATGTCATCATGCCCGTACCAGGACTATTGACATACATGATAGGATTCCCATTTGAGAAGTTGGTAGGATAGTTTGACAAGATACTTGCACTTCCCATCAAACCTTGGTCAATAGCGATACCATAGGCCAATATAGGTTTTGTGGTTGAAGCTGGAGAACGCTTGGTATCGATAGCGTGATTGTTCTGATTTTCTTGATAATTACGGCCACCAACAAATCCTAGGATAGCTCCCGTTTGGTTGTCCATGAGGACATTCCCCACCTCAGGCTGGCCTGTTGAATCATCTAGCAGGTAGCCGTAGGTCGCAACCGCATTTTGCATCGCAGCATGAACATTTTTATTGATAGTTGTCGTAATCTTATATCCACCATTTTCAATTTCCTTAGCGGCTAGATCGCGATAGGATTTCTGAATGGACTCATTCTTTAATTCTTGCGCAGAGACATTATCTCGTTGGACGAGGTAGTCGTACATGCGGTCAGTAGCTTCTGCCAAGGTTGCATAGTAGAGATAGTCACGCGAAGTACCACTAACACTACCGGATGGTAGGAAATCTTTCTTAAAGTCATAATCTTTGTACTTATCGTAGTCTTCCTGACTTAGAGCTCCTGTCCGATACATATTGTAGAGTACATCCTTGGCACGCTTAATCCCCAAAGCCATGTCCTCATCACTCTTCATGCTACCATCAGATTCATAAGGAGAGTAACTAATCGGACTCTGCGGCAATCCTGCGATAAAGGCTGCTTGAGGGACCGTTAAATCCGAAGCATTGACTCCAAAGATTCCTTCTGCAGCCTGCTGGGCACCTGCAATATTTTGGCCCTTGTGATTGCGTCCAAAAGGTGCAATATTAAGGTAGGTTGTTAAAATCTCATCCTTGCCCATGGCCCGTTCTAAAGCCAAGGCATCAATAATCTCTTTAGCCTTACGAGCCAGAGTTGGAGCATCCCCCACCACTTGCTGCTTGATGACCTGCTGGGTCAAGGTCGAACCACCACTAGACGAGCCTAGACCGACAAAGGTTCCCAAGGTCGCACGAATAACGGCCTTAGGCACAACTCCCTTGTGCTCATTGAAATGCTCGTCCTCTGTCGCAACAATAGCTTTCTTAAGATTGTCTGAGATAGCATCTGAAGCGACTGAAGTGCGCAATAAATCACCCTCGATCGAGGCAATGGTACTGCCGTCAGAATAAGTGATTTCTGAGATGGAGGCAATATCCTTCACTTGCTTGACCAACTCTTCTGCCTGAGGGACTTGGGCCTTGTCAAATAGAGCGACTCCATAACCCATAGCCACACCAGCGCCAAACAGTCCACCGATAAAGCCTAAGATAAAGAGAGTATTAAAGACTATTTTAAACCCACTCAAAACCTTAGCAAAAATAGACCCTGCCTTTCTAACTTTATCAGAAGAGGTCCGCTTTTTACCGGTTTTCTTATTAGCTAGTTTTTCTGCTAGTCTTTTCTTCCATTTCGCAATTCGTTGCATTAGCTGCTGGAAAAAATGCAGCATTTTTGTTTTTAATTCATTAATTCTTTCTTTCATGAATGTCCTCGCTTTCTCTATTATACCATAAAAGGGAAACTTTCAATAAAATAGCCACTTTCTTCCCTATTCCACTAGGCTATTAATCAAGTTTGTGATACAATAGGTAGAAACAATATTTTATAAAGGAGAAAAGACACATGCACATTTTTGATGAGCTAAAAGAGCGTGGTTTGATTTTTCAAACGACTGATGAAGAAGCGTTGCGCAAAGCCCTAGAAGAAGGTCAAGTTTCTTATTATACTGGCTACGATCCAACTGCTGACAGCCTTCACCTCGGCCACCTTGTCGCAATCTTGACCAGTCGTCGTTTGCAACTAGCAGGTCACAAACCTTATGCGCTCGTTGGCGGTGCTACAGGTCTCATCGGAGATCCGTCCTTCAGAGATGCTGAACGTAGTCTCCAAACAAAAGACACAGTAAATGGCTGGGTCAAGTCTATCCAAGGACAACTTTCTCGCTTTCTTGATTTTGAAAATGGTGAAAATAAAGCTGTCATGGTCAACAACTACGACTGGTTTGGCAGCATCAGCTTCATTGACTTCCTCCGTGATATCGGAAAATACTTCACTGTCAACTACATGATGAGCAAAGAGTCTGTGAAAAAACGGATCGAAACAGGGATTTCTTACACAGAGTTTGCCTACCAAATCATGCAAGGCTATGACTTCTACGTCCTTAACCAAGAGCACAACGTCACCCTACAAATCGGTGGTTCTGACCAGTGGGGAAATATGACAGCTGGGACAGAATTGCTTCGTCGTAAGGCTGACAAGACAGGTCATGTTATCACAGTTCCCCTTATTACTGATGCGACTGGTAAGAAATTTGGTAAATCAGAAGGAAACGCAGTCTGGCTCAACCCTGAAAAGACTTCTCCATACGAAATGTACCAATTCTGGATGAACGTCATGGACGCTGACGCTGTTCGCTTCTTGAAAATCTTTACCTTCTTGTCACTTGATGAGATCGAAGACATCCGTAAACAATTTGAAGCTGCTCCACACGAACGCTTGGCTCAAAAAGTCCTGGCTCGTGAAGTCGTGACTCTTGTCCACGGAGAAGAAGCTTACAAAGAAGCTCTTAACATCACTGAGCAACTCTTTGCTGGAAACATTAAAAACCTTTCTGTCAAAGAACTCAAACAAGGACTTCGTGGAGTGCCAAACTACCAAGTACAAGCAGACGAAAACCACAATATCGTGGAACTTCTCGTCTCATCTGGTGTGGTCAATTCCAAACGCCAAGCCCGTGAAGACGTTCAAAACGGAGCTATCTACGTCAACGGCGACCGTATCCAAGACCTTGACTATGTCTTAGGAGATGCAGATAAGTTAGAGAACGAACTCACTGTTATCCGACGTGGTAAGAAAAAATACTTCGTCCTTACATATTAAAAAGCAAACTGGAGGCATTTGCCATCCAGTTCTTTTTTTGCTAGACTTAAACTATGAATACAAACCTCAAACCAAAACTCCAGCGCTTTGCTTCTGCTAGTGCCTTTGCCTGCCCCATCTGCCAAGAAAATCTCACCTTGGTAGAGTCTAGCCTCAAGTGTAGCAACCACCATTCTTTTGATCTAGCAAAATTCGGCTATGTCAATCTGGCACCTCAAATCAAACAATCCACCAACTACGACAAGGAAAACTTTCAAAACCGCCAGCAAATTCTGGAAGCTGGTTTTTATCAGACTATCTTAGAAACCATCTCAGACCTACTAGCGACTAAATCATCTGCAAAAACTGTCTTGGACATCGGTTGTGGTGAAGGTTTCTACTCTCGTAAACTCCAAGAAAGTCATTCTGAAAAAACCTTCTATGCCTTTGATATTTCCAAAGATTCCGTTCAAATCGCTGCCAAGAGTGAACCCAACTGGGCGGTCAATTGGTTTGTTGGTGACCTGGCTCGTCTTCCTATAAAAGACGCCAGCATGGATATCCTGCTTGACATCTTTTCGCCTGCCAACTATGGGGAGTTTCGTCGCGTTTTATCCAAAGACGGTATCTTGATTAAGGTCATCCCTACTGAAAACCACCTCAAAGAAATCCGCCAAATGGTGCAGGACCAGCTGACAAAGAAGGATTATTCCAACCAAGATATCAAAGAACATTTCCAGGAACATTTCAGCATCCAATCTAGCCAAATAGCTTCTCTAACCAAACCCATCACAGCAGAGCAACGTCAAGCCCTGCTTACCATGACACCCTTACTCTTTCACGTTGATCATACCAAGATTGACTGGACTCAGTTGACTGAGATTACCATTGAGGCAGAGATTTTGATTGGGAAAGTAGGGTGAAATATTTTAAAGATAAAAAAAGCGCATCTTTTTAGATGCGCTTTTTATAATCTGTTGCAAAAAATCTTAGTTCAAGTGCCAGATATCTTTGTTGTACTGGGCGATTGTACGGTCAGATGAGAAGAATCCTGCTTTGGCAATGTTAACGATGACTTTATCCAACCATGCGTCACGGTCTTCGTAGTCAGCAAGCATTTGCTCTTTGACTTTAATGTAGTCTTCCAAGTCAAGAAGAGTCATGAACCAGTCTTTGTTGATCAATTCGTTGTAAAGACGTTCCAAGCGTTCTTTCTTACCTACTGCAAGAACAGCATCGCTCACAATGAAGTCAACCAACGGTTTGATAGCTTCACGAGCATAGAATTCGCTTGATTTGTATGCTTCTTTTGCGTAAAGGTCGATAACAGTTTCAGAATCTTCACCAAAGATGTAGATGTTTTCGTCTCCAACCAACTCAGCGATTTCCACGTTAGCACCGTCCATAGTACCAAGAGTCAAAGCACCGTTCAACATGAATTTCATGTTACCAGTACCTGAAGCTTCTTTAGAAGCAAGTGAGATTTGTTCTGAGATGTCACATGCTGGGATGAGGAAGCTTGCTGCAGTAACGTTGTAGTTTTCAACCATAACTACTTGCAAGTGTGGAGCTACTGCTGGATCGTTTGCAATCACTTCTGACAAGCAAAGGATCAAGTGAATGATGTCTTGAGCGATTGTGTAGGCTGGAGCTGCTTTACCACCGAAGAATACTGTGATTGGGCGAGCAGGGATGTTACCAGCCTTGATATCAAGATATTTGTGGATCACATACAAAGCATTCATTTGTTGGCGTTTGTACTCGTGAAGACGTTTGATCTGGATATCAAAGATAGAGTTTGTATTGATTTCCACACCTTGGTGTTCTTTCAAGTGACGAGCCAATTTACGTTTGTTGTGAGCTTTGATGCTTTCCAATTTTTCTTTGACAGCAGCCTTGTCTTCGTATGACAAGAGTTTTTCAAGCTCATCTGCTTCATGATGCCAACCTTCTCCAATAATCTCATCCAAGTAGTGAGACAGTCTTGGGTTGGCATGCATGAGCCAACGACGGAATGTGATACCGTTTGTTTTGTTGTTGAATTTTTCTGGGTAAAGGTCGTAGAAAGCTTTCAACTCTGAGTTCTTCAAGATTTCAGTGTGAAGAGCCGCAACCCCGTTTACGCTGTATCCGTAGTGGATATCCATGTGAGCCATGTGAACGCGGTCGTTTTCATCAATGATTTGAACAGCTGGATCTTTGTATTCTGCTTTCACACGACGGTCCAATTCTTCGATGATTGGTACCAAGTGAGGAACCACTTCTTCCAAGAATTCAAGAGGCCATTTTTCAAGGGCTTCAGCAAGGATTGTGTGGTTAGTGTAGGCAGTCATGCTACGTACGATTGAGATTGCTTCATCAAGCTCGATACCACGGGCAGTCAAGAGACGGATCAATTCAGGAATCACCATTGATGGGTGAGTATCGTTGATTTGTACAACAGCGTAGTCCGCAAGGTCATGCAAGTTGCTTCCTTTTTCGATCGCTTCGTCGATGATCAATTGCGCACCGTTTGAAACCATGAAGTATTGTTGGAAGATACGGAGCAATTCACCTTGCTTGTCGCTATCGTCTGGGTAAAGGAAGAGAGTCAAGTTGCGAGCGATATCTGTCTTGTCAAAGTTGATACCATCTTCGATGATAGAAGAATCAACTGAATCCAAGTCAAACAAACGCAAGCGGTTTTTAGTAGCTGTCTTGTAGCCAGGTACATCAATATCGTAAAGAGTTGATGTCAATGTGAAGTGTGCAAATGGCACTTGGTAGCTACGGCTTGAGCGAACCAACCAGTTTTGCTCTGTCAACCAAGCGTTAGGAATTGTTTCTTGTTGGTTGTTTTTAAGAACTTGTTGGAAAAGACCGAAGTGGTAGTTCAAACCAACACCATCACCATTCAAACCAAGTGTAGCGATTGAGTCGATAAAGCAGGCTGCCAAACGTCCCAAACCACCGTTACCAAGTGATGGTTCCAATTCGACTTCTTCGATTTCGATCAACTCTTTACCTGCAGCTGCAAGTTCTTTTTTCACATCGTCATAAAGTCCAAGGTTAATCAAGTTGTTTGACAAGAGTTTACCGATCAAGAACTCAGCTGAGATGTAGTAAACTTTTTTCTTACCAGTGTTGACTGGTTTTTGACTGCTAGCAAGCTTGCTGTAGTTGAGAAGAGCAAGGTAAAGCTCTTCATTGCTACATTCTGCAATGGTTTTATTGTAACGTTTTTTTACAAATTCGTTTAATGGTAACATGTTTATGTGTCTCCTGATATTGTCTTATTTCTTTAATTCTACCAAATTTTCATTAATTCGGCGATAAATTGTAGTCAAGTCAAGCAAAGTTTCTTCAACAGCTGGTGTCAATTGATCTGCTGTCATACGCCATGACCAGTTTCCACCAAGAGTAGATGGGAAGTTCATACGAGCTGACTCATCTAGTTCTAGCAAGTCTTGCATGGTTGCAATAGCCATGAAGCTAACGGATGAAAATACTGTACGAAGCATAGCGTGTGGCACTGTTTCGTATTCTTTACGGTTAGTGTAGCGAGCCATGTACTCACGTGTCGCATCATCGATCTCGTTACGGTACCAACCAAGAACCGTATTATTATCGTGTGTTCCTGTGTACATAACAGAGTTGGCAGGCGCCAAGTGTGGGCTATCGATACTTTCGTCTTCTGGGTTGAAGGCAAACTGAAGAATCTTCATTCCTGGGAAGCCAGTACGTTCGCGTAACTCAATCACTTCATCTGTCATGAAACCAAGGTCTTCTGCGATGATGTTTAGCTCACCAAGTTTTTTCTTAACGGCTGCAAAAAGTTTGTAGCCAGGACCTTTCACCCATTTACCAGGTGCTGCTGTATCGGAACCAGCAGGAATTTCCCAGTAAGATTCGAACCCGCGGAAGTGGTCGATACGAACGATATCGTAGATCTTGAAGCTTTCGCGCAAACGTTCAATCCACCATTTGTAACCGTCTTTGTCCATTGCTTCCCAGTCATAGATTGGGTTCCCCCAAAGCTGACCAGTGGCAGAAAACTCATCTGGTGGGCATCCTGCGATACAAGTTGCTTTACCATTGGCATCTGTCTTAAAGAGATGTGGATTTGCCCACATGTCGCTTGAATCTTCCGCTACGTAGATAGGCATGTCCCCAACAATTTCGATGTGGTTATCGTTAGCATAGGCTTTCAATTTCAACCATTGTTGGAAGAAGAAGTATTGAGTCACACGGTGGTAAACCAACTTGTCTGCCAATTTCTCACGGTAGCTTTCAAGTGCTGAAGCTTTACGAGCACGAGCATCTGCATCTGGCCATTCTGTCCAAGCAAGATTGTCAAAATGCTCTTTGATAGCCATATATTCTGCGAAGAGTTCGAGCCATGATTGGTTGTCTTTAGCAAACTTCTCAAAATCTTTGACATCACCCACTTCCAAGAAGCGTTTAACTGCTTTTTCTAAAAGCGGACGACGTGCATAATAAATCTTCGCATAGTCAACTTCAGATGCATCGCTACCAAAGTCAACACCTTTAAGATCACTGGCTTCGAGCAAGCCTTGCTTTACCAAGATATCAAGGTCTATAAAATGCGTATTTCCAGCAAAGGCCGAGAATGATTGGTATGGAGAATCTCCATAGCTTGTTGTCCCGAGAGGGAGGATTTGCCAGTAACGTTGCTTCGTACGAACCAAGAAATCAACGAAATCATAGGCAGTCTGGCCAAATGATCCAATCCCGTATGCTCCTGGCAGAGAAGAGATGTGCATCAACACACCACTTTGACGTTTTTTCATAATAGCACCTCATGTGTTTGTTATAAAACGTTGCGCAATTAAGGCGCAAACGTTTGCGTTAATTTAAGTATAACGCATTTCAAAAACAAATGCAAGCGTTTTTAAAAAATTTTTTTGAATTATTTTAATCAAACAAAACTTGTTGCCACTGATATTTTATGAAATAAGCGAAAAAATTTTAAAGATTTTCTGATTTAAGATAATTCATTCCCAATATCTGCTCTATTTTCTGAAAAACCGAGCCGAATTTACGCAATCGTTTTCCTAATATATTTTCAATTCAAAAAAAACAAACATTTTAAGTTCTTTCCTATATATGGGCTTTAACAAATGTTTGAAACCTTAAAATTTTTTTAAAAAATTTCCTAAAAACGCTTGCAACCGTTTTCTGTTTGTGCTATACTAAGTTCGTAAAAGAAAACGTTTGCGTTTTCTCATTAAATTATTTTTGTTATTCTTTAGGAGGAATACACTATGTCATCTAAATTCATGAAGAGCGCTGCTGTGCTTGGAACTGCTACTCTTGCTAGCTTACTTTTGGTAGCTTGCGGAAGCAAAACTGCTGATAAGGCTGCTGATTCTGGTTCATCTGAAGCAAAAGAAATCACTTTCTACGTTGAAGACCAATACAAAGCCTACGCTGAAAAAGTTGCTGCAGCTTATGAAAAAGAATCAGGTACAAAAGTTAACATCAAATCAGGTGACCAACTTGGTGGACTTGACAAACTTTCACTTGACAACCAATCAGGTCAAGCTGCTGACGTTATGATGGCACCATACGACCGCGTAGGTAGCCTTGGTACTGACGGACAACTTTCAGAAGTTACTTTGAGCGATGGTGCAAAAACAGATGATAAAACTAAATCTCTTGTAACAGCTGCTGACGGTAAAGTTTACGGTGCTCCTGCCGTTATTGAGTCACTTGTTATGTACTACAACAAAGACTTGCTTAAAGAAGCTCCAAAAACTTTTGCTGAATTAGAAGAACTTGCTAAAGACAGCAAATACGCTTTCGCTGGTGAAGATGGCAAAACTACTGCATTCCTAGCTGACTGGACAAACTTCTACTACGCATACGGACTTCTTGCTGGTAACGGTGGTTACGTATTCGGACAAAACGGTAAAGACGCTAAAGACATCGGTCTTGCAAACGACGGTTCTATCACTGGTGTCAACTACGCTAAATCTTGGTATGAAAAATGGCCTAAAGGTATGCAAGATACTGAAGGTGCTGCAAACTTGATCCAAACTCAATTCCAAGAAGGTAAAACAGCTGCTATCATCGACGGTCCTTGGAAAGCTCAAGCATTCAAAGATGCTAAAGTAAACTACGGTGTTGCTACTATTCCAACTCTTCCAAATGGTAAAGAATACACACCATTCGGTGGTGGTAAAGCTTGGATCATCCCATCAAGCACTAAGAACCTTGAAGCTGCACAAAAATTTGTAGACTTCCTTGTTTCAACTGAACAACAAAAAGCATTCTACGATGCAACTAACGAAATCCCAGCTAACACTGAAGCTCGTTCATACGCTGAAGGTAAAAACGATGAGTTGACAACAGCTGTTATCAAACAGTTCAAGAACGCTCAACCAATGCCAAACATTTCTCAAATGTCAGCTGTTTGGGATCCAGCTAAAACAATGCTCTTTGACGCTGTAAGTGGTAAAAAAGATGCTAAGACAGCTGCTAACGATGCTGTAACATTGATCAAAGAAACAATCAAACAAAAATTTGGTGAATAATTGAATTCGTTACAAGGGGGGGAGAATACAAATCCCCCTTTGATTTTATAAATTTACGAATGATTGCAGTTGCCTATCTAGTGATTGGAGACAAACTTCAATCTCGTATCCTATGAAAGGAGTATTCATGGAAAACCAACAACCTAGCAAAGCAGCCTTGCTTTCAGTGATTCCTGGGTTAGGACAGATTTACAATAAACAAAAGGCCAAAGGTTTTATCTTCCTTGGTGTAACTATCGTATTTGTTCTTTATTTCCTAGCACTTGCAGCCCCTGAATTGCACAATTTGATCACTCTTGGTGACAAGCCAGGTCGTGATAATTCCCTCTTTATGCTGATTCGTGGTGCCTTCCATTTAATCTTTGTAGTCGTTTATGTGCTCTTTTATTTCTCAAATATTAAAGATGCACATACAATCGCAAAACGTATTAACAATGGAATTCCTGTCCCACGTACTTTTAAAGATATGATCAAAGGTATTTATGAGAATGGTTTCCCTTACCTCTTGATCATCCCATCTTACGTCGCTATGACATTTGCGATTATCTTCCCAGTTATCGTAACCTTGATGATTGCCTTTACCAACTATGACTTCCAACACTTGCCACCAAACAAATTGTTGGACTGGGTTGGTTTGACTAACTTTACAAACATCTGGAGCTTAAGTACCTTCCGTTCAGCCTTCGGTGCGGTTCTTTCTTGGACCATCATCTGGGCCTTGTCTGCTTCTACTTTGCAGATTGTGATTGGTATCTTCACAGCAATCATTGCTAACCAACCATTTATCAAAGGAAAACGTATCTTTGGTGTTATTTTCCTTCTTCCTTGGGCTGTTCCAGCCTTCATCACTATCTTGACATTCTCAAACATGTTTAACGATAGTGTTGGTGCCATCAATACGCAAGTCTTGCCTCTTTTGTCTAAGGTTCTTCCTTTCCTTGATGGTGCTCTTATCCCTTGGAAAACAGACCCAACTTGGACGAAGATTGCCTTGATTATGATGCAAGGTTGGCTAGGATTCCCATACATCTACGTTTTGACTTTGGGTATCTTGCAGTCAATCCCTAACGACCTCTACGAAGCGGCTTACATCGATGGTGCCAATGCTTGGCAAAAATTCCGCAACATCACTTTCCCTATGATTTTGGCTGTTGCAGCTCCAACATTGATCAGCCAATACACCTTCAACTTTAACAACTTCTCTATCATGTACCTCTTCAACGGCGGAGGTCCTGGTAGCGTTGGTGGTGGAGCCGGTTCAACTGATATCTTGATCTCATGGATTTATCGCTTGACAACAGGTACATCTCCTCAATACTCTATGGCGGCAGCTGTTACCTTGATCATCTCTATCATTGTCATCTCTATCTCTATGATCGCATTCAAGAAACTACACGCATTTGATATGGAGGACGTCTAAGATGAATAACTCAATCAAACTCAAACGTAGACTGACTCAAACCCTCACTTACCTCTACTTGATTGGTCTTTCAATCGTGATTATCTATCCACTTTTGATTACTATTATGTCAGCCTTCAAGACTGGTAACGTCGTAGCTTTTAAACTAGATGCTAACGTCGACTTTAGCTTTGCCAACTTCCAAGGGCTCTTCACTGAAACCTTGTACGGCACTTGGTATCTCAATACCTTGATTATCGCCTTGATTACAATGGCTGTTCAAACAAGTATCATCGTACTTGCTGGTTATGCCTACAGCCGTTACAACTTCTTGGCTCGTAAACAAAGTTTGGTCTTCTTCTTGATTATCCAAATGGTGCCAACTATGGCCGCTTTGACAGCCTTCTTCGTTATGGCCCTTATGTTGAATGCCCTTAACCAAAGCTGGTTCCTCATCTTCCTATATGTCGGTGGTGGTATCCCGATGAATGCTTGGTTGATGAAAGGCTACTTCGACACAGTACCGATGTCTCTTGATGAATCAGCAAAACTAGATGGTGCAGGACACTTCCGTCGCTTCTGGCAAATTGTTCTCCCACTCGTTCGCCCAATGGTTGCAGTACAAGCGCTCTGGGCCTTCATGGGACCTTTCGGAGACTATATCCTCTCTAGTTTCTTGCTTCGTGAGAAAGAATACTTTACAGTTGCCGTTGGTCTACAGACCTTTGTCAGCAATGTGAAAAACTTGAAGATTGCCTACTTCTCAGCAGGTGCTATCCTCATCGCCCTTCCAATCTGTATTCTCTTCTTCTTCCTACAAAAGAACTTTGTTTCAGGACTTACAAGTGGTGGCGACAAGGGATAATCTATCCCCGCCACCCTTTTTCATTTTGAATTTTGTTTCTAAAGTTGAAAGATTAGACAAAAGACCGCAAATAGTAGCAAAACCAGCTTTTCAATAAGCAATTTATCTACTAGACTTGAAATAAAGCACATTTCTCTATATAATAATACTCATATAGAAAACACTTTTAGAAAGATGCCTATGCTTCCATATCCATTCTCGTATTTTACTAGTATCTGGGGATTTCGTAAGCCCCTATCAAAACGTTTCGGACTTAACTGGTTTCAACTCCTCTTTACTAGCATTTTCCTCATCAGTTTGTCTATGGTTCCGATCGCCATTCAAAACAGCTCACAGGAAACGTATCCACTGGATACCTTTATCGATAATGTCTACACTCCACTGACAGATGAAGCCATCATGGACTTGTCAGAGAATGCACAAATCGTTGATGGAAAGCTGAACTACTCAGGTACGAAGAATCAGCAGCCTTCTCTTTTGATTGGCCCGAGCCAAAGCAAGGAATTGCCAAAGGACTTGCAACTTCATTTTGATACGGAAGAACTCGTCATCAGCAAGGAAAGTAAGGAACTGACTCGCATTCGCTACCACGCGATTCAAACGGAGAGTTTCCAGAGTAAGGAAGATCTAACCCAAGCCATTTCTAAAGATTGGTACCAACAAAATCGGGTCTATATCAGTCTCTTTCTCGTTCTTGGTGCTAGCTTCCTCTTTGGATTGAATTTCTTCATTGTCTCTCTTGGAGCTAGTCTCCTCCTTTATATCACCAAAAAATCACGCCTCTTTTCATTTAGGAGCTTTAAAGAGTGCTACCATTTTATCTTGAACTGTTTAGGATTACCAACTTTGATTACGCTTATTTTGGGACTTTTTGGCCAAAATATGACAACCCTTATCACTGTACAAAACATTCTTTTTGTTCTTTATCTGGTCACTATCTTTTATAAAACGCATTTCCGTGATCCAGATTACCATAAATAGGAGATTTTTATGCCCGTTACGATTAAAGACGTGGCCAAGGCTGCTGGTGTTTCGCCTTCAACCGTAACCCGTGTTATTCAAAATAAATCAACCATTAGCGACGAAACTAAAAAACGCGTTCGCAAGGCGATGAAGGAGCTCAATTACCACCCCAACCTCAACGCTCGTAGCTTGGTGAGTAGCTATACTCAGGTTATCGGCCTGGTGCTTCCTGATGACTCGGATGCCTTTTACCAAAATCCTTTCTTCCCATCTGTCCTTCGAGGAATTGCCCAAGTCGCGTCTGAAAACCACTACGCTATTCAGATTGCAACGGGGAAAGATGAGAAAGAACGTCTCAATGCGATTTCTCAGATGGTTTATGGCAAGCGTGTTGACGGTTTGATTTTCCTCTACGCTGAGGAAGAAGACCCTCTGGTCAAACTAGTGGCCGATGAGCAGTTTCCTTTCCTCATTCTCGGAAAATCTACTTCACCCTTTATCCCTCTTGTTGATAATGACAATGTACAGGCGGGCTTTGATGCGACAGAGTATTTCATCAAAAAAGGATGCAAACGAATTGCCTTTATCGGGGGTACAAAGCGACTCTTCGTAACGCAAGATCGTCTAACTGGCTATGAGTCGGCACTCAAACAACACCAACTTCCGATTGATACCAACTTAACCTACTTTGCGACCGAATTTCTAGAAGAAAAAGGGTATCAGTTCAGTGAACTCCTGTTCAATCACGATCCGCAGATTGACGCTATTATCACAACTGACAGTCTCCTAGCCGAAGGAGTCTGTGACTATATCGCTAAGCACAAACTGGATGTTCCTGTCCTCAGCTTCGACTCAGTCAATCCTCGACTTGACCTCGTAGCTTATGTCGATATCAATAGCCTGGAACTTGGGCGCGTTTCCTTTGAAACCATTCTCCAGATCATAAACGATGCTAAAAACAATAAACAGATTTGTTACCGCCAGTTGATTGGACACAAAATTATCGAAAAATAAAGACCAGTCCCAAGGCTGGTCTTTTGAGTATGATTAATTGTCTGTTTCTACGAATCGTCCTAGGATGTGGACATTTTCGGATACAGAGACAAAGGCTGTCGGATCAACCTGTTTCATGATGTGTTTAAAATCATTAAATTCTGCTCGCGTGATAACTGTGATCAAGACTGCTTTTCTCTCATGATTATAGGTTCCTTCTGCATCGTGGATCATGGTTGCTCCGCGGTGCAATTTTTTATGGATTTTTGCGATTACCTTGTCAGGATTATTGGTCACAATCATGGCCTGCATGCGTTTTTGCTTGGTAAAGACCGCGTCTGTCACACGGCTTGATACAAAGATGGTAATCATGGAGTAGAGGGCGTATTTCCAACCAAAGGTCAGACCTGCTATCAGCATGATGGTTCCATTTACCAAGAAAGAAATACTGCCGACATTCTTACCCGTTTTCTTTCGAATGGTCAGACTGACGATATCTGTACCTCCGCTAGAAATATTGTTACGGAGCGCAAAACCAATCCCCAAGCCCATGACAACACCCCCAAAAAGGGCATTGATGATGGGATCCTCTGTCAAGGTCACAACTGGCACAAGCTGGATAAAGAGAGAACTCATGGATACTGTGATAAAGGTAAAGATTGTAAACTTATGCCCAATCTGATACCAAGCCAAAATCATCAACGGAAAATTGATAGCATAAAAGGTTAGCGATATAGGAATGTAAAAACCAAACCAGTGATTACTCAAAGCAGAGATAATCTGTGCCAGACCCGTCGCACCACTGGAGTAAACGTGCCCTGGTTGAAAAAAGAAATTGACTGCTACCGCTGACAAAAAGCCATAAACCAGAGAGGCTGATACTTTCTCATCATATTTTTCCCGAGAGATACTTTGTAAAACTCGTAAGATTTTTATCTGATAAGCAAAGCGGCGCAGATAATAGCGCCACCGCTTAATTCGTTTTGCTTGTTTCATCTTCTTCTACTTGTAAGCTGAGTTCCTCTAGTTGTTTGAGAGCGACTGTTGATGGAGCTTGTGTCATTGGGTCGGTTGCCTTGTTGTTCTTAGGAAAGGCAATGACTTCACGGATATTTTCTTCTCCTGCTAAGAGCATCACAAATCGGTCAAGACCGATCGCCAAACCACCGTGTGGTGGGAAACCATAGTCCATGGCTTCAAGAAGGAAACCAAACTGGTCATTTGCTTCTTCAGCTGAGAAACCAAGAGCCTTAAACATGCGTTCTTGAAGGTCTTTTTGGTTGATACGAAGGCTACCACCACCAAGCTCATAACCGTTCAAGACGATATCGTAAGCAATGGCACGAACCTTAGCCAAATCACCTTCTAATTCGTGAGCTGTTTCTTCCTGTGGAAGGGTAAATGGATGGTGGGCACTCATGTAGCGGCCTTCTTCTTCAGACCATTCAAACATTGGCCAATCAACTACCCAAAGGAAGTTGAACTTATCGTTATCAATCAAGCCAAGCTCTTTAGCAATACGTCCACGAAGGGCGCCCAGTGTTGCATTCGCCACTTCAAGCGTATCCGCCACAAATAGAACCAAATCCTTATCTTCAAGACCAAGTGCTGCAGTCAATTCTGCTTGGATACCAGTTAAGAACTTGGCAACCGGTCCATTTAATTCTCCATCAACTACCTTGACCCAAGCAAGACCTTTGGCACCATATTGTTTGGCTACTTCAGTCATCTTGTCAATGTCTTTACGTGAGTAGTTATCTGCTGCTCCTTTGACCACAATGGCTTTAACGGCAGGTGCTTCTGAGAAGACTTTAAAATCAACACCCTTGACAACTTCTGTCAAGTCCTGAAGCAACATGTCAAAACGGGTATCTGGCTTATCAGAACCATAGAGAGACATCGCGTCATCATACTTCATACGAGGAAATGGAAGCGTTACTTCGATGCCTTTAGTTTCTTTCATCACGCGCGCAATCAAGCCTTCTGTGATATCTTGGATTTCTTGCTCAGTTAGGAATGAAGTTTCTAAGTCGACCTGAGTAAATTCAGGCTGACGGTCTCCACGCAAGTCTTCATCGCGGAAACATTTGACGATTTGGTAGTAACGGTCAAATCCAGCATTCATCAAGAGCTGCTTGGTAATCTGTGGGCTCTGAGGAAGAGCGTAGAAATGCCCTTTATTGACACGAGATGGCACCAAATAGTCACGCGCCCCTTCTGGCGTTGACTTCGAAAGGAATGGCGTCTCCACATCGATAAACTCCAACTCATCCAAGTAGTTACGGATAGAATGGGTCACCTTAGCACGAAGTTTGAGATTTTCCAACATCTCTGGACGACGAAGGTCAAGGTAACGGTAACGCAAACGTGTATCGTCATTGGCCTCAATACCATCCTTAATCTCAAATGGTGTTGTTTTGGCTGTATTCAACACTGTCAAAGCTGTCACGTTCAACTCAACTGCACCCGTTGGCAACTTATCATTGGCTTGCTCACGCGCAGCAACCTGACCCGTCACCTCGATAACAAATTCGCTACGAAGACTTTCAGCCGTTGCCATAACCTCTGCAGATACTTTTTCAGGGTTGATAACCAACTGCATGATCCCTTCACGGTCACGAAGGTCGATAAAGATCAAACCACCAAGGTCACGACGACGGCCAACCCATCCTTTCAAGGTAATTTCTTGTCCGATATGTTCCTCACGAACACGACCAGCATACATACTACGTTTCATGTTTTCTCTCCTCTTTTATTCTGTTACTATTTTACCATAAAAGCGCAGGCTCTTCATGAAAATCAGCAGAAAAGTTTGATTGTCTTTAGAAATCAAAACGAACAGACAAAAAATCCGATGAAAACGTCATCGGATTCTCTGATTATGATTCTTAACCTTTTTTACGCTTTTCAGCAATCTCAGCTGCCTTTTTAGGTAGAACAATCTCCGTCGCATAAGCCGAAGCAAAACGCAAGACACCTGCAATAGGCGCAAAGACAACTGCTAGATAGTTATAAAAGAAATCGCCTTTAAAGGCATAGGCAAGTGCCCCGATGATAAAGAAGAGAACAACCGCCTGTATCACTGCTAATAAAATTACTCGTTTCATGTGACCTCCTGACTCTATTATAGCATGAGTATCATCAAAAAGCCGATTAAATTATTCAAAGCGTGGAGAGAAATGCTGTAAAGAAGACCTTTTCGGCTTACATAAGCCAAACCCAAACTCAATCCCAGACTAGCATAGACTAAAAACTGTTGCAAAGTCCCTGGAAAATGAATCAAGGCAAAGAGCACACTTGATACGAGGAGAAACAGAGCTGTCTGTTTGCTGTTGTTTTGCTTAGGAAAGAGATAGCGCGCTAGCATCCCTCTAAAGATGAGTTCTTCCGTCAGAGGAGCAAAGACCACTACCATAAAGAACCCAAATACAGGCTGAGCAACTGTCAGTTGTGATACGATTTGTTGATTGACTGACGGATCATCTGGCAAAAAGAACTGGGCTGTAATCGCCACTAGCAAAACCAGAGTTGGCAACCAAATATAACGATTAAAAGCCGTTGTCTGGATGCTAACCTTTTCTGTCTGATACCATCTGTAAACTACATAAACATAGGCTCCTGACAGGGCGACATAAAGTGGCAAGACTCCAAAGATCGAAGCCCCTAGGTCAAGCGCTGATAAAGCCATACTCTGAACCAGACCATAGCCAAAGTAAAAGGATAGAATGGCTAGAAGAAACCAGCCAAGATTTTTAAGTAATTTCATATGGACCTCCTATTTGGAATGAAGACTTAGCATTGTTATTCACATCATCTTGATAAAAATGTGGAATACAGTCGCAACTAAAAGAGTTAATCAGTGAATTCCTCTTGCAAAAATAGAAACGGTAGTAATGGTTTTATAAAGATATTTTTGAGCGAGCAAAAGCAATGTTAATCCTAGGAAAAAGAGGGTCAGGAATAAGATCCTGACCAGTTTTTCTACAATTAAAAGCCTAATTTTTCAAAGACTTCTGAAAAGTTTTGGCTGATTGTATCGAGCGTAACTTCCACTTCTTCTCGAGTTTGGTTGTTCTTAACTGTCACTTGTCCGCTTTCGACTTCGCTCTCCCCTAGCGTGATGAGAGTCTTAGCCGCAAAGACATCGGCGGACTTGAACTGAGCTTTGAGCTTTCGGTTGAGGTAGTCACGTTCTGCTTTGAATCCTTGTTGGCGAAGGGCTTGTACCAATTCCAAGGCCTTGACATTTGCTCCTTCACCCAAGACTGCGATATAAACATCTAGGGCATTTTCGATAGGGAGGGTCACACCTTGCTTTTCAAGGATGAGAAGCAGGCGCTCTACACCAAGTCCAAAGCCAAAGCCTGCAGTCTCAGGACCACCAAAGTAAGCAACCAAACCATCGTAACGACCACCCGCACAGACTGTCAAATCATTACCCTCAATCTCAGTGATAAACTCGAAAATCGTGTGGTTGTAGTAGTCCAAACCACGCACCATATTGGTATCGATGATATAGTCTACACCCAGATTTTCCAACATCTGACGGACGGCATCAAAATGAGCTTGGCTTTCTTCATCAAGGAAATCCAAGATAGACGGTGCATTTTCTACTGCCACCTTGTCTTCTTTTTCCTTAGAGTCCAAGACACGGAGAGGATTTTCCTCCAAGCGACGTTGGCTATCCTTAGACAAGGTCTCCTTGAGCGGTGTCAAATAGGCAATCAAAGCTTGACGGTAAGCCGCACGGCTCTCAGGATTTCCAAGAGTGTTGAGGTGCAATTTAACACCTTGAATGCCAATCGCTTTCAAGAAATGAGCCGCCATAGCGATGGTTTCCACATCGGTAGCTGGATTGCTAGAGCCAAAGCACTCGACACCAATCTGGTGAAATTGGCGTAAACGCCCTGCCTGTGGACGCTCATAACGGAACATAGGGCCCATGTAATAGAACTTACTTGGCTTTTGCACTTCTGGTGCGAAGAGTTTATTTTCCACATAAGAGCGAACAACGGGCGCAGTTCCTTCTGGACGGAGGGTAATATGGCGGTCACCCTTGTCATAAAAATCGTACATTTCCTTGGTCACGATATCGGTCGTATCTCCGACAGAGCGACTGATGACCTCGTAATGCTCAAAAATAGGCGTGCGCACCTCTGCATAGTTATAGCGCTTGAAAATTTCACGGGCAAAGCCCTCAACATACTGCCACTTGGCAGACTCAGCAGGTAAAATATCCTGTGTTCCTTTTGGTTTTTGTAATTTCATAGGGAATCCTCTTTAAACTTAATAGTCTTATTTTACCATAAATAGAGGGATTAAAACAGTGAGAAAAAAATTAGGATTTAGATATCATTTTTGAGATTAATAACTGTCAAAAGAATAGCTAGCAAGGAGAGACCAACAAACAGCATCCAAGTCAACTGTATATTCCATACAGCTATAAGTGAAAAACAAGCTGTTCCCACAGGTATGGATAAGGTAAACAATAAACCTAAAAAATTACTGGTACGAGCTAAAACCTCTGGAGCTAGATTTTTCATGAGCATGGCACTAATCTTTGGTTGAACTTTACCAGACACATACAGAGTTAAAAAGAGAAATAGCAAACCAAGCACGACTTGATTGAATACGTTAGCCAGACCAATTAGAGTGAGTCCTACGGTAGCCCACATCATCAATCTAGGCAAGGACTGCTTCCCAAAATAATCATTGCCCGTAAGGCTACTGATGATGATTGCTAACAAAACACAGGCTTGATTGATAAATAGTGTCTCTGTATAAGAAAAATTCAAGAGAGAATGGCTCAAAAAGAAGATATTATAAATTCCACCCAAAGCGCCACCCAAGGCATTGATAAGCAAGACAGCAAAGAGCATAAAACCAAAGTTTTTCTGTCCACTTTTAAGAAAAACGAGGCGTAAATTTCGATAAATTGTTAGGAACTGCTCTTTGATAGATAGCTTCTCATTTTTTAGTGATTCACCATCAGCAGATGACATTGACAGGCTCAATTTGCTTTTTCCTAAAAAGAGAATAAAGGCTGATACTAGGAAAAAGCAGGCATTGATTCCCGCAACAAGGGAAAAATTGTTGACCGATAGACCTAAAAGCCAGACTCCAAAAGCTTGACCACCAATAGCTGAAATATAGGTGATAAACTGGGAAAAAGAATAAGCCTCCATCAAATCATTTTCAGCCACTTTTTCCTTAATAAGAGGCATGCGCAAACCACCTGCAAAATCACTGATCACATCACTGACGACATTGATCAAACACAGGCTAGAAAAGGCAAAGAGACTAGCTTGCTGAACAACTAGGGCTGCCAGAAAAAATAAAACCGCCTGAAACAAACCGCTATAGACCATCCATTTGACCTTGTCCCTTGTGTAATCTGCCCGAATCCCTACAAAAACTGTAAAGAGAGTCGGAAGAATCATGACAATATTCGCCATAGCAACAGCAAAAGAGGCTTGTGGCAAGGTCGATGCATAAACGATAAATACCAGGTTAAAAATCGAAGCACCAAAGGCATTGAAGAAGCGCGACAAAGTCAAGAGTCGATAAGCTTGATTTCTAAACAATAGTTTCATAGATAATCTCCCTTCTTGTTCTAAGTTCTATATGAAGTATGACTATAGTATAGCACTTATGAATTAGCGAAAAAAAATTTTGAATATATGCAACACACAAAATAAGCAAAGAAACGATAGAACTTTTGTAACGACCTGAGAGTAGTCAAAAGTTCTATCGCTTAAATTTTCAAATTATTTTCTTAGTTTGCAGATATTCAACAATCGGTTGTATTTCTGTAGTATTCAGCAGATTTGTTACAACCAAGCATCTCAAAAATATGGACAGCATCTTCCATCTTTTTTTGTCCTTCCTTGACTCTACCCTGCTTGCTATCAAGAAGACCTTCAGCCCACAAATAGACAATTCGGAAATAGGTCTCATTTTCCTTGTAGAAATGCTCTTTGATGACACGTTTAAAATAAGAGGCATTGGTAAATTCTTCATACTCAATGCTGGCTAAAAAACCATTCAATAGCATGGTGTGAAAAAGGTTTCGATTACTAGACATTTCCATTAGAAAATCGGATTTGCGGACCATTTCTCGTACATATCTAGTAAAAAGAGAAACAGACAAGAACGGAGAACTGACTGAGAACAAATTGAGTTCATAGATTCCCCAAATCTCAGTAGAAAACAAGTAGTCATGAAGGACTTTCCCTTCCTCTGCCGTTAACTCAACCGTTTCATCCATACTCTTCATATAAGACTTGATAATGATGGCATTTAGAATATGTTTCTGTTTGTTTTGAGAATGGGCATGCTTTTGATACTCCTTGCGATATAAGTCCTCAAGAGGTGCTATATTCTTTAAATCCAAAACATCTGTGATTTCTTTTCTCAACTCAGAATCTGTATCATACTGAAAACCTCTCGCCAGAAAGAGGATTTCCTCTACACTAGCAGATATATTTTCTAGGGCAAATAGAAACTTTTCCACCGAAAGCTCACTCTGACCTGTTTCAAATCGGGACAACATAGACGGCGAGAATTGTCCACCAGTTGCTTGTCTCAGCGAGATATTTCTTGACTCTCGTAATTGTCTAAAGACTTTTCCAATCTGCTCCATAGACTTCTCCTTAATTCGGTGTTTTATTTATGTTATCATATTTTTTCAGAAAATTCATCAAAAACTTGCCAAATTGTCAGAATTATGAGAAAATAGAGGATATTTATCACGTGGAGGGACTGTTATGAGAGACGATATCAAAATTAATGACCGTGCTTTGGCCTTACAAGATCAAATTATCGAAAAACTAGAGAAGGTTTTTGATACAGATGTGGAATTGGATGTTTACAATCTAGGACTGATTTATGAAATCAATCTGGATGAAACGGGTCTCTGTAAGATTGTCATGACCTTCACCGATACTGCCTGTGATTGCGCCGAAAGTTTGCCTATCGAAATTGTCGCAGGTCTAAAACAAATCGAGGGTATCGAAGATGTCAAGGTTGAAGTTACCTGGTCGCCTGCCTGGAAGATCACACGAATCAGTCGCTATGGCCGTATTGCCCTTGGACTGCCACCTCGTTAAGCAGGCAAATCTCTTTTGAAGAAGATGAAAAAAAGCAAGCCATTTTGGCTTGCTTTTTGATACTCAATGAAAATCAAAGAGCAAACTAGGAAACTAGCCGCAGGCTGTACTTGGGTACGGCAAGGCGACGTTGACGTGGTTTGAATTTGATTTTCGAAGAGTATGAGTTTATTTTTTACCTGACTTGTCCATATTCCAGAAGTCTGTCACGGCTCCGCGAGAAGCGGATGATACGATGTGGGCATATTTACCGAGGACACCACGGCTATAAAGTGGTGGCAAGGTTGTTTCTGCCTTGCGTTTTTCAAGTTCTTCTTCGGATACGGCCATAGAAATTTCTTTGGTATCTTGGTCAACCGTAACGATATCGCCTGTATGGAGGTAGGCAATCGGTCCACCATCCTGAGCTTCAGGGGCGATATGTCCAACAACCAGACCATAAGTACCACCAGAGAAGCGTCCATCTGTCAAGAGGGCAACCTTATCTCCTTGACCTTTACCAACAATCATGGATGAAAGTGACAGCATCTCAGGCATACCAGGACCACCCTTAGGTCCAACAAAACGAACAACGACAACATCGCCATCAACGATTTCATCTGTCAGAACGGCCTGAATAGCATCTTCTTCTGAGTCAAAGACCTTAGCTGGTCCAACGTGGCGACGCACTTTAACACCTGATACCTTGGCAACCGCACCGTCAGGGGCAAGGTTCCCGTTCAAGATGATAAGCGGACCGTCTGCACGTTTTGGATTTTCAAGTGGCATAATGACTTTTTGGCCTGGTGTAAGGTCTGCAAAGTCAGCCAAGTTTTCAGCGACTGTCTTACCAGTACATGTGATGCGGTCGCCATGAAGGAAACCATTTGCCAAGAGGTATTTCATAACCGCAGGGACACCACCGACTTCGTAGAGGTCTTGGAAGACATACTGACCAGATGGTTTCAAGTCGGCCAAGTGAGGCACACGTTCTTGGATCGTATTGAAGTCCTCAAGTGACAAGTCAACATTAGCCGCATGGGCAATGGCAAGCAAGTGAAGAGTGGCATTTGTAGAACCACCGAGAGCCATCGTTACAGTGATGGCATCTTCAAAAGCTTCACGAGTCAAGATATCTGATGGTTTGAGACCAAGCTCCAGCATCTTAACAACAGCACGTCCTGCTGCTTCGATATCTTCTTTCTTGTCAGCTGATTCAGCTGGGTGAGAGGATGATCCTGGCAAACTCATCCCTAGAACTTCGATAGCAGTCGCCATGGTATTAGCTGTATACATACCACCACAGCCACCAGGGCCAGGGCAGGCATTACATTCGAGACGCTTCACGTCCTCAGCTGTCATATCACCGTGGTTCCATTTTCCGATACCCTCAAAGACAGAAACCAAGTCAATGTCTTTGCCATCAAGGTTTCCAGGTGCAATGGTTCCACCATAGGCGAAAATAGCTGGGATATCCATATTGGCAATGGCAATCATGGAACCTGGCATGTTCTTGTCACAGCCACCGATAGCGACAAAGGCATCGACGTTATGACCGCCCATCGCCGCCTCGATGGAGTCCGCGATGATGTCACGAGATGTTAGAGAGAAACGCATACCAGGCGTTCCCATAGCAATCCCGTCGGCTACCGTGATCGTTCCAAACTGTACCGGCCAAGCACCTGCCGATTTGACACCTTCTTTAGCCAATTTCCCAAAATCATGCAAGTGAATGTTACATGGTGTATTTTCCGCCCAAGTTGAAATCACTCCCACAATCGGTGTTTCAAAGTCTTTATCTGTCATACCAGTCGCACGAAGCATGGCACGGTTTGGTGATTTCACCATACTGTCATAAATGCTACTGCGGTGACGTTTATCCAATTCAGTCATCTTATCCCTCCCGTTTCAGTTTTTACTATTATAGCACATTTTAAAGGCAATGAACAGAAGAAAATTCTTGAATTTTCAGAAAATTTCGATTAATGACTTCTAATTTTTTCATCTTTTTTTGTCAAGTAACTTTACTTTACAAAAAAAATGTGTTATCCTAGTATGGTTGATGAAAATCAGTAGATTGAATCGAATTTAAATACCTAAAGGAGAAAAAGAAATGGCAGTACCTGCACGTCGCACGTCAAAAGCGAAGAAAAACAAACGTCGTACACACTACAAAGTAACAGCTCCATCTGTAAACTTTGACGAAACTACTGGAGATTACTCACGTTCTCACCGTGTATCACTTAAAGGATACTACAAAGGACGTAAAATCGCTAAAGCTGCATCAGCTGAATAATAGAAGGGAGATACCATGCGCGTAAATATTACACTTGAACACAAAGAATCTGGTGAACGCTTGTACCTTACTTCTAAAAACAAACGTAACACTCCAGACCGTCTTCAATTGAAGAAATACTCACCAAAACTTCGCAAACACGTTGTGTTTACAGAAGTTAAATAGTGGGTCATTACGTTTCAGTAGAAACGAAAAAACCTTGATTTAACGCGATTCTTGAGTTTTCAAATTTCAATGTATTGCAATAAAAATCAACCGAATGACTACATTTTTGACTACATTTTTTGTGAAATAAATTAGATGTTCGGATATATAGAAAACGCTCTAGTCATATTGTCTAGAGCGTTTTTGTATTGTTTAAGAAAAGTAGATGTTTATTTTGCTTATGACTATTCGTCTTATGAACGAGGTACAAATGAGAATTTCAATGGTCTGCTAAGAGAGTTCATTCCAAAGGAAAGTTTACTGAAAGAATTAAATTAGATCCTTTTAGAGGATTATACAAATGCTATCAATGCAAGGCCAAGACGAATTCAGGGGTTTGGTACACAAAAAAGCTGACTGAGTTAGCTCAGACAGCTTTAAAGAAACTCACTTAATCAAGAGGTATGACTTTGTTGAACCTGACTTGATAATTGGGGAAAATGATTTTTCAGAATAATTTTAAAATGTTAGTATTTGCACATAGTTTTCGTTTACACAGCTATTTTCGTGAACTTAGGTAAAAAAAATGGTATAATCTATAATATAGAATACGAATTTTCGTTTTCAAGGAGGTCAGTTATGCTATTAGAGTTTGTATTTAATAATTGCTACTCATACAAAGATGAAGCATATTTCTCAATGGAAGCCGTTAAGAAAACTCGCAAAAATAATGAGTTTGCATCTTTTAATGGTCATAGAATTTTAAAGAGTGCCATTATTTTTGGGCCAAATGCTTCAGGTAAAAGTAATTTAATGAAATCTCTCAGGACGTTTCAAAATTTAGTTTTAAAAGATGATAAACTAAAAAATCCATTTCCAACTTACGCTAATAATCCTGATAGTATTAATTTCGAAATAACAATCTTAATAGAAGAAACTATATATAAATATTCAGTTTCCTATTGCTCTGATGAAATAATTGAGGAGCATCTTGAAATAGAAGAGGGAAATGAGTTTGTGACATATTTCCATCGTATTAAAGGAAATTATGAGATTATACCGAGAGAATTGGAATTGCTAAAGAACAAAACACGAATGGATAGCTTATTTTTAATCACTGGAAAGGCATTTAATGATCATCACTGCTTAAATGTGTTTCGTTGGTTTAGAAATAATTTAATTTTTATCTCTCGAGAGGTTCCGCCTGTTTTCGACCATCTTTATAAGTTACAAAAAGATAAAAAAAGAAAGAAAAAATTAATTAATTTTTTACAAGCTGCCGATTTCAATATTGTAGATTTCGAAGTTCTTCAATCTAATGCTACAATGCCAGATGTGATAAAACAGCTATTTATATCTACAGCTGACTTTACAGAGTTTCAAACAAAGATTAAACATAGAGATCATGATGGAGAAACTTTTGATTTATCAGTTAGTCAAGAGTCTGATGGTACTAAAAAAATGATTGCGTTATCAACTATATTATTAACATTAAACAATAGTACTATTTTTATAGATGAATTTGACGATTCATTTCATCTAGGTTTATCAAAAGCACTTGTTGATGTATTTAACTCAGATGAAAATTCGAACCAAGTAATTTTAACGAGTCATGAATTAGAGCTAATGGATGCTGGCTTCAAAAAAGAACAGATTTATTTCACAGACAGAAGTGCTGATGGAGCAACAGAACTATATTCTGTTTACGATTTTAAATCCGAAGTAAATAGACAAGATTATTCTTATGTAAAAAGATACAATAAAGGTTTATTTGGTGCTGTCCCTGAAATTCTTGTTGGGAAATTAAAGGAAATTATTAAAGGGGATTAATACTATGAGTAGAAGAAAAAGTCAGGAGAGAAAAAATCCACCTCAAATAAAACTTTATACAGAAGGGGAAACAGAAGTAATTTATTTTGATGCTCTAAGATCTATTGTTGGTATTAAAGATGGAATAGGCTTTTCTGCTAAGCAAGTAAATAAGCAGGGATTGGATTTGTTTTATTATGTAAAAAGGTGTTATACAAGGCATAACTTTGAAACATCTCCTGTCAAAATTGTATTAGTTATCGATAAAGATAATACTTCATCTGAAGACCTTACTACCCTAAAAAGTCTTTGTGAAAAAAACAATTATGAACTAGTTTTTTCTAATAAATGTTTTGAATTATGGCTATTGTTACATTATGAAAAAGTGACTAGAACTTTAGATGCTGAACAATTAATTGAACAGTTAGAACATCATTTATCTAAAGAATATAAAAAAACAGATCAAAAGACAATAACTGTTATTTCTAGTTTATACGCACAAGCTCTATCAAATAGTGATCATATGGCTTCCATTGTAAATAACTTTGATATAAATCCATATACAAATGTTAATAGATTTTTAAGAACTTTTTTTGATATTTGAAAACGATGATAAAAAGCAGCATGATTGCTGTTTTTTTAGTAGTTCTATTTTTGTTATATTGAAATAAACAAATTTTAACTGTTTAAAATTAAACAAGACTATATTTTGATATAATTAACATGATAAAAAATATTGGATATACAAAAGGAACTCTAGCTTAAGTGCTAGAGTTCCTTTTTTCTAGTTAAAAGAGAAAATTCTCTCTGGGCTAATATCAAATTACAATGTTCCACTGTGAAATTTCCAGTAGCCATCATAAATACATCCAACAGCATTTCTTCATCATTAGATTGAGTCCGTAATGTTCTACCTGATAACTCCAAGAATTTGTAAGCTATTTTATGAGGCAACGAAAGAGCTACAGACAAAGCAACTACCGTTCTCATTTTAGGTTCTTTGGAATTATTTAGTAAATTATAGATTGAACGTTCTGAAATTAACGAAGTAAAGGCAAGTTCTTGATTCGTCATATCTCTCCAATCTCGTAAATACTCAAGTGCTCCTCCAAAGTCAGGCGGTAACTCATTAAGTACTTTTTTTATCTCATTCCCATGACTCATTAACATTGACGCTTCTTCTTCAAGTTTTAGATTTTCATCGCTATTGGGGTAGTGAAATTGAGAAGTGACACTGTCGTCAACGGAATTATCAAGCGTTTTAGCAAATGATAATTTTGCCTTATTATGAGAAATACTTTTCTTCTCAAAAACCAAACAGCATTCTTCCATATGAGTCTTCGCATATTCAGTTAATTCGGGAAGACCACTTGAATTAATAGTAATATATTTAGAATCGTTTAAACATATATGTGATTCCGCATAAATTAGACCTCCTTCAGAAAGTCTATGGCGTAAAGATTCATGTTTTGAAACTAACTGAGATAAATCAGATACCCCTATTGAAAATGTTTGGTCAACTCCTAGAAAACCTTTTTGCCAAGAATGGGCTGGAACATAGCGACCATCAACATAATTAAATGCTCCCTTAGCCTCCTCTATCCCAAATTCTACTAAGCGTTTTTGGGCTGCAATAATAGTCACCCCAAAATAATTCACAGTAGCTTTAATTAAATCTTCAATGATATCTATCATTGAGTTCACTTGTCTATTTTCTTTTAACTCGGCAAATTTCAATTTGAGAAATTGTTGAGTCATAGCTTTAGGCATCATGATTTTAGGAGCGAGGCTGTGTACTTGCCATTCCATCCAATCCGTTTCAACAGCTTCTTCAGTTGTTGAAATTTGAGCCACGCTATCAGCAGAACCCTTTTCTAGTTCCACTGAATATCTGTGTAAAATCCAATGTAAACATTCATGAACAATAGTGTTATTGACAGTTCCTGATGGTCTAATTTTTTCTAGGTTTTTATCGATAACAATAGTCATTTCAGATATCTCTTGCTCCGTGTCGTCCTCAAAATAAATCCGCCCGAAAATAGAAGTGTCAGGGTTGATTTCTCTAAATTCAACACTAAGCCCCAATGTTTGAGCTAGAATATATGGATTAATTTGCATGGGTGACTTGAGTGCATCTGGATAATACAGTCTCAAAATTGCTTCCGCGGTATCATCTAGTTCATCTTTCCATAAAAAAGGTACTAGTTCATCTGTAAAAGGACGTTCAAAAAGGCTTAGTTCACCTTTCTTATATGGGGTGACTTTATGAATTTGAAAACCATGAAGTCCACCTTCTACACGTGCCGTACAAGAAACACGTAACCATCGATTTTTCTTTTGACTAGATGATGTCTTATAAAGCTCAAACCACACAACATCCGCATATATGTTTAAGATTACGTCAATATCAATTAAATCATCATCTCTATTTCCTGCATAAACATATTTTATCTCACTGAATTCAACATCAATTGACCCTGATACTCCATTCCTTAAAAGCCCCAAACTAAGTGCGTTTTGTACAAAGTAATCAATCCCTGCTCTAGATACCTCGTCAAAGTAATGCTCTTTTACATATTTTGTAATTGAAGCCATATATCCTCCTAGATATCAGTTCTTAGATGATTTAAAGTTTTCAGCTTGTCCAAGCACTTGTTCAAAGACTTCATCATTCCATTGTGGCGGATAGCCGTTTTCATAGAGTAATATTGTTAAATCCATATTTAACTGGCTCTTGATATCCTCACGACTTGACCAGTCTGCATACTGAGCCTTATCATCAACTAATTCTTTAATAGCTTTAGATAAATCAATACATTTTTCATCCGCATATTCAAATTCATGTTCATCACGAACCTTGATAAGAATGTCATAAAAGGCTTTTTCTTCATAAGAAATTCCTAAATCTTTGAACGAATCCATATCAATTTGAAGGTCTTTCAAAATCTTCATGATTTCATCCGAAAGGCTATTGATGAAATCTGCTGTCACCTCCGAAACAAAGATTTGACTATCTCTGTTATTATAGGCTTCAACAACTCTATCTAGTCTCTCTGAAAATTCAATGGCTTTAACCTGATTAGTTCCGCCGTACTGGTCAATGGCACGTTTTAACAACATAAGCAGGGCATTAAATTTGGTGATTGGCATTTCTAAAGCATCAAGTTCATCTAGGAAACTTTCATCAAATAACTCTTGCTTATCATTATTAACAATATCTTCCACGCCAGTTGAAGCTATCGCATTTTCAATCATTTGTTGAACATGCTTGTTCATCATTTCAGCATCTGGTGCATTGCCTTTGGTCTGTTTGTAAATAATTGAGCGGATTGCCATGTAAAATTGAGCTTTCTCTGTTTCCTCATCTGTGAGCTCTCCAGAAGGAAATACAATTTCATAAGCAGACTTCATTCGACGTGACAGGTACATAAAACGTACTTCCATGTCATGAAGTCTTTGAACGTACTCTGCCCCTCTGTTAAGACAAAGCAATCTCTCTGCAGGCGTACCATGATAGAAGTCTGAAGCATCAAAATTAACCAGCAATTCATCAATTAAACTCAACTGATTTCTAAAGATTTTCAAGGTAATCTCCAGTTCATCAATCGGACTTTCTTGCTCACCACCATAGGTTTTGATGGCTTCTAACATTGCTCTCTTGATTCCGATATAGTCAACTACCAAACCATGGTCTTTCCCTTCAAAGACGCGATTTACACGGGAAATCGTCTGAATAAGGGTATGCTTTTGAAGGGGTTTATCAATGTACATAACGGCAAGGGATGGTACGTCAAACCCAGTAATCCACATATCCACTACAATAACAATTTGAAAGTTTGAATCAATGTTTTTAAATTGAGCGTCTAACATCTTACGGTGTTTAGCATCTCCCAATAAATCATACATCTCCTTGACATCATCTTGGCTACGAGTTGCAACTATATTGACTTTAGGAAGAGATTCTAACTTCTCTAGTTCTTGCGGTGATAAGTCCTCACGCTCTGTTTTCTTTGCAATAAACCAGTCTGGACGAACTGATTTTATAGCTTGGTAAACGTTAAAAGCATGTTCACGGTTCGAACAAACAATCATGGCTTTTTGAACAATCTCAGGTTTCTCACTAACTACCTTTTCATAGTGTTCAACAATATCATCAGCTACTTTTCGGATTCGGTCTGGGTGATTTAAAATTTGTGTCACCTTAGACATGGTACGTTTACTTGCCTCTATCTGCTCAATATTGGCACCCTGTTCCTCAACTTCTTTGTAGTAGTTGTCAATCTCAGCAACCTGTTCTTCATTCGTGATAACACGTGCTAGACGTGGTTCATAAGAAATACGAACCGTAATGCCATCATCTGTTGATTCTTTCATCGTGTAGGATTCAACTACCTCACCAAAAACATGGATAGTATCATCAATCGGTGTTCCTGTGAAACCAGCATAAGTCGCATTTGGAAATGAATCCCTCAAATACTTAGCAAAGCCGTAAGAAGTTTCAACGCCAGCCTCTGTGTACTTCAGCTTAGAACCTACATTG
This sequence comes from Streptococcus oralis SK610, assembly GCF_000257455.1. Classification (GTDB taxonomy): domain Bacteria; phylum Bacillota; class Bacilli; order Lactobacillales; family Streptococcaceae; genus Streptococcus; species Streptococcus oralis_CB. The sequence goes on along the minus strand of NZ_AJKQ01000017.1, from coordinate 85,330 downwards.
GTCTGTGTACGGTGTGCCTCATCTGAAATACAGATGATATTTGTTCGTTCAGAAAGCAGTCCTGTCGCCTCTTCAAATTTTTGAATCGTGGTAATGTAAACACCGCCACTTTCATTGATAGATAGCTCTTGCTTGAGTTCTGCTCGACTTCCAATCGTTTTAACTTTTTCTGTTTTCAGGTAACGTTTTGACCCTTCAAAAAGTTTACTAGTCTGGTCGCTTAAATCCTCACGGTCAACCAAAATAATCACCGTTGGAGATTTGAAGATTTCTCGGTCATGTGTAGCTAGCAAGCGTGACAAGAAAAGCATGGTATTGGTCTTACCTGAACCAGTCGCACCAAAGTAAGTACCTCCTTTGCCGTCTCCATGAGGTTTTAAATGCAATTTGATATTTTCCAACATCTTATTGGCTGCAAAAAACTGAGGATAGCGTGTCACGATAGCTGTATCCTTCTTATCAGAATCAGGATAGTAGATGAAATCTCGTAAAATAGCCACCACTCTATCTTTGGCAAAAGCTCCATGAATCATGGTCAAAAGAGCAGAGATACCGTTAGATACCTTCTCATCATCATTTGCCTTATTCCATGAATAGTAGTATTCATAAGGAGTGAAGATAGAACCCAACTTGGTATTAGCTCCATCAGAAATAACTGACAAGAAAGCATACTTCATCAGTGATGGAATATCCCTATTGTAGCGAATGGTAATCTGCTTCCAAGCGTCATAGACAGTTGTTGTTTCCTGAATAGCTGTTTTAAACTCAAAAATGGCAACAGGAATCCCATTGATAAAGAGAATTAGGTCTGGTCGGCGCTCATATACATCTTGAACAGTATATTGATTAACGGCTTTAAAAATGTTATTTTCTGGGTTCTCAAAATCAATATATTCAATATGAATCGTTGCTAGCGCTGAGTCATCACGAACAAGGTTAAATCCCTCATTTACTAGATAAAACGCTTCACGGTTCCCCATATAAAGCGGAGCATTAGGTACATACTTAATTTTATTGATGACTTTTTCTAGTTCGGTATCAGCTAGGTTTGAATAGCGATGGCTCAGAAACTCCCTCATATCTTCTTCAAGTAGAATATCATCATACTTGCGATGAAGTTTATCACCACTGATATAGTCATACCCCTGTTCTTGAAATAGTTCAATAATGGCTTCTTCAAGTTGAGCTTCGGTAAATTTAGGCATTAGCATTCGCCTCCTTTGTCGCTCCAGCAATCAAAATAGGACAAATATCCTTAATCTGCTGTTTAAGTCTTTCATTGATTTGTTTGCGCTCAAGATAAACGTTATATAATTGAGCAATAGAATTTTGGATTTCTATATTAGGCACTGGGATTTTAACATCGCATAAGCTGTCCCATGAAAACAGTTCCTGAGATGAACCCCAAGACATAAATCTCACTAATCTATCAAATTCTGCTCTTTTGAAAAAGGCAAATAAGAAGTCTGGATTGAGTTCCTTAAGCTTGTTGTCTATTATATTGAATGAATTATAGTTCCATGTGACAATTACTGGTTCATCAAGTTTATTTATAGCTAGCACTAACATATCCCGTCCATCAGTTCGACTATTATATGCGAAGAAATTTTCAGGAATAACCAAAAATTTGGACAGGTCAGTTTTAGATATATCTGCTTTTGTGAGAATAAACTCCTTCTTATTAGAAATCCCTCTCACATGTTCTTTATTTAATTTTTTATCAATGTTACGTAACTCATTTTTTTCAATAAAATTACCTAGCTTCTTATACAACGAACGGTCTTTCTTTAATTTATCAAAATAACCGTCGCAAGTAAGTTTCAAATCTTCCAAGCCGTTCTCATAGGCTTTTTGATTGGCTAGCATGGCTTTATAAATTGCCACATACTTTTCTTGAATATGTAGAGGTGGAAGGTCAATTTCAATATCACACATATCATCCCATGAGAAAGTTTCACGTGCTGAACCCCATGAATTGTAACGTGCAAAACGGTCAAACTCTGGACGATTGAAGTACATAAAAAGGAACTCTGAGGACAATAATTCTGGCTCTTTTACCTTAAAAACAATATACGATGATGAAACAATATAGGTATCCTCCGTATCGTTATAGGCAAGGGTGATTTTCTCTCCATTTCGTGATGTGACTGTAACATAAGCAAACGAATCAGGTTTGACTAATTTATACGGTTTCAATGACACACCATCCATTGTCGCTTTCGTCTCTATAAAAACTTTTTGAATAGAGATACCCTTTACATCTGATAAACTATACTCTTCATCAGAATTCCTGTCATCTATTTGCTCTATCAACCTTGATAACTTATACTTCATACCCTATCCCCTTAAAGGCTTCTTCTAGGCTAGCTTGCGAGGCTTTTTCTAGCGTCAAAACTTCTTTCATTTCAGCTTGAATACGAGTCATTTCTTTCTCATAATCAATTTCTAGGTCATGGTCAATAAATTCAACATATTTTGAAGGTGCAAGTGAGTAGTTAGCTTCGCGAATCTCCTCAAGACTTGCTGATTTACATAGTTCAGCTACATCTTCATAGCCTTCATCTGTCTGCCATGAGTGATAAATTGCTTTTATCTCAGCAATTTGTTCATCTTTTAAGATTACTTTTTTCTTACGAGTTGTTCTTGAACCAGGAATAGTATATTGTGCAATATTCTGATTCCATTTTCTTAAATCACAAAATAAAATCTCTTTTTCTCGATTTCTTAGTATTCTACCGTTTTTTTTGCTACTTTTTTTGTTGTTGTTAATTATCCAAAGAGTACACGATAAATCTACTGTGTAAAACATATCACGAGGCAAGACGATAATCGCCTCTACCTTATCATTTTCAATGAGCTGTTTACGGATTTCATACTCTACACCATCGGCATTCAAAGCACCATTTGCCAAAAGAAAGCCTGCGACACCATCCGTCACATCTAATTTAGATAACATGTGCAGAATCCAAGCATAGTTGGCATTTGAAGCAGGTGGGACTTTATATCCTTCCCAACGAGCGTCATTTAGCAACTCTTTTTCCCCACGCCAATCTTTTAAGTTGAATGGCGGATTAGCCATGATGTAGTCAACCTTCATATCCTTATGTTGGTCATCTGTAAAGCTCGAACTTTCGCCATAAGGCTTATTCCCGAGGTTATATGAAATTCCTCGAATCGCAAGATTCATTTTTGCCAAGCGACGGGTATCAGGGTTCTTTTCTTGGCCAATGATAGAAATGCTTTTTTTGTTGCCATGGTGTTGCTCAACGAATTTCACAGACTGAACAAACATTCCTCCAGAACCACAAGCAGGGTCATAAACTCGACCAGAATATGGTTCAATAAGTTCAGCAATCAACTTAACTGCTGAAGGTGGGGTATAGAATTCGCCCTCTTCTTTAGTACTTGCAACTGCATAAGACTGCATGAAATATTCATAAACACGTCCAATTAAATCCTCTTCATGGAACTTGTTTTGGTCAATTTTATTGATTTCATCAATCAAGTTCTTAAGAGTCCTAATCTCAGCTCCTAAACCAGCATAAAAATTTGATAACAGAGCACCTTCTAGAGATGGATTATCCTTCTCAATTGTTGCCATAGCTGTGTCAATTTTAATAGCTATATCATTGGAGCTTGATTCTTGAACAAGATAAGACCAGCGACTCTCTGGTTCAAGATAGAATACATTCTGTGAAGTGTATGAGTCTTTCTTCTCTGCTAAAATCTTTATCAATTCAGGTTTGTCAGCATATTCACGACTAATCTCCTGACGGCGATTTTCAAACTTATCACTAGCAAATTTAATAAAGACTAGACCAATAACGGCATCGCGATTCTTTTCTGTTCCACCTGCTCCACGTAAAGCATTACGGCAATTAAAAAGAATTTGCTCTAGAGTTGCTTCTTTAGAAACTGTTTTTTTAGCCATTAAAAAGCACCTCCATTCTCAGTGAGTGAAGGTGTTTTTTTGCATGCTGAAAAAAGGTAAAAATTACCTGCTGTTCTGTTCTGTTTTGTTCTGTCAGATTGTATCACAACTGTTCTCCTAATAAAATTTACTTACTATTATTATATCACGTGAGAAAAGTTTTTGAAAAAAAGTTACGTGTTTTATGAACTAGGAGTTCATGTTTTATCACAGAATTAGCCCATAATTTGAACTTTATACTATAAAAATCCCTTAACAGTCGCCCTAAAACACATGAACTAACAGGTCATGGGAAAAGTGATTACTATCAACTACAATGTAATCATAAGATGAAAATCTTAACTAAATCATTTTTATAGTCCTATATTGATGCGCATCAAACGGACGGATTGAAACTCAGAACATATCTACATCATCAGGTGTAGACTGTGCCAACTGTTTCGCCGTTTCTTTGGTGTGCGTTTTTTCATACTCCATTCGGCAAACTACTGTGTTTCTCTTCCGTCCTAGGACGGAAAGGAAACTTTATGACTAACAAAGTCGAAGATAAACGTGAACGCAAGATTGCAAATGCTGTTAAGAGTGGCGATTGGAGCGGAGTTGATAAACTGCTCAGTCAAGCAATGGATAACCTTGAACGCAAGGAACGCTATTATGGCAGGACTAGTCTAAATGCTACTGTTACGAACGAAGGACGAGCAACGGAGCTTATGGATTTATATCCTGATAATACTTATAACCCCATTGAACAGTTACTTATCAAGGAGCGTAATGAACACCTCTACAATGTCCTCTCTAAGCTTCCAGAAGTTGACCTTCATATTTTCTTAGAAATTGCACTCTATGGCACTTCTGCACTACAACTGACGAAAGAGACACCATTCAAGAGCCATAAAACCGTTAAAAAGCACTATGAGGACACCCTTAATATCTTAAAAGAAGAACTCGGAAAATATTTCTAAAAAACTTTTAGCAGGAACTACCAATTTCCTGCTTTTTTCTCCTTATAGATAAGGAGGTAAGAAATTATGACCTAACACGAGTCCAGCTCAAGACTAAAAAGGAGCACATCGGCCTAACTCTACAAACACAATGAAAGATAAATGGTAAAAACTATGAAAACTCGTAATCGCAAAGGTGGCTACTCAGCCAATACAGCAACTGAATATATTGACATCAAACAAGCAATTCATTGCTTGAGCACTGAACTTGAACCTCAAATGAGATTTGAAGATGGTCAGCCGACAGGAGAAATTATTGCTCATAAAGCTTGGTTCTCTCAAAAAGGACTTCCACCCTTCCAAGTAAAATTTGAATCTGAGCTAACACTGCCAGCCTATATGACTATGGTTGAATTTGAGAACCTAGAAGCTTGTGAAGTTGGCTATAATGTCTATTTCCGTGCTACTAGTATTAAGGAGGTTAAATGATGACGAATAAAGAACTAGCTCAATACCTGCTCCAAAGTCTCAATATGGGACTTGGAGCCCTCATGCAAGGAGAAACCAGCTATACCAATAGCTTTGACACTAAGATTATGTCTGATGGCTTTCTGTTTATCCCTCGCTTACCAGCAGGTTATATCATTGATGATGAACTCTATCAGAAAATTTTCTTGATTGCCAATGCTGCCCTTTACCCACGTTATACCCTCTTAAAGCAAAATTCAGCCTATTTCATGGCATTAGATACTGATGACATACATGTTCAGCGAGGGCTTTTCTTTCCTTGGAAAAAAGGTGTTTCTGAGCGTTTAGTCATCTCAGATTTAGAGGAATTTTCAAAAATGCAGGAAAAAGATATTCTTCCAATTATGAAAAATCTCACTCTAAACTTTAATAAGGTCACTTCGCTAGCAATTGCTGGTAATAGTGGCTCTGGGAAGTCATATGCTCTTACCTACTTTCTAAGTTTATTAAAAAATTTTTCTGAACTTATTATTGTAGACCCAAAGTTTGATACGCCGTCTCGCTGGGCTCGTGAAAATGGTATTGCCGTCATTCATCCTCAAAAGAACCGTTCAAAATCAGATTTTGTTTCGGAAATCAATGAAAATCTCAGTAATTGTCTAAATCTCATTCAGCAACGCCAAGAAATACTTTACGACAATCCTGAACATCAATTTGACCATTTGACAATTGTCATTGATGAGGTACTGGCCTTGAGTGAAGGAGTAAACAAGACTATTAAGGATTCATTCTTTTCACTCTTGTCTCAAATTGCTTTACTTGGACGTGCCACTAAAGTCCACCTATTTTTAGTCAGCCAGAGGTTTGATCACAATACAATACCTGTATCAGTTCGTGAACAGTTGAATGTACTGGTTCAAATAGGGAATATCAATAAGAAAACGACACAATTTCTCTTTCCTGACTTAGACCCTGAAGGAATTGTTATCCCAATAGGTAAGGGAACAGGACTTATCCAAATCATCGACAATGAACATCCCTATCAAGTTCTTCCTCTTCTTTGTCCTACCTACTACACTAAGAAAGGTATACTCTAAACATGAAAAAGACTTTCTTTCAAAAATCATACAATCTTATTTCCTCCCTTCTTTTCGTTGGGCTAATTAGCTTAATACTCAGTTTCGCTTTCAATCTGCTTGTAAAATTGTTTGGAGATTTTGATATACCATCTTTGAATAGTTTTATCATCATTATCCAAAATAAACTTAGTCTTCTAGGAAGCTACACAAGCAAAATAGCCACCATACTTATACTAGTTGCTGTTTCTCTGATTATCGTTGAGTTAACCCAACGAATGATTAGCGATAGTATTTTGAACTACTTCAAGTCTGTCTACCAGACGATACGTCTGCGACAATTTCTCAGACAAGATGATAAATCAGAGTCTGCTATCACGTTTGATAATCAGACAACCATAACAAAATTCAATCCAATTCTTAAAAATTTCAACCAAACAGTAGGAAAAGCAACTGTTGATATCAGAAAAAGCACTGTTGTCGTCTTTCTCAAATATCCAAGGACACAACAAGCTCAGAAACTTCTGAGAGATATGGAAGCTCATATCAAGGAAGAAATTTCTAATCGTAATCCAAATTATTATTTTTCTTCACCTAATCGGGAAGGAAATAAGCTCTGGTTTAAAGCTACAAGAAGATAAGGAAAGGGCGGTGCTTGGCTCACAAAGTGAAAGCCAAAGGCACTGCCCTTTCAAACTCTCTAACTTAGCTATGTAATGGGGCTACTACGACCCCCATTACACCAATAATCAATAATCACAGTTTTGAAACAAGACTACCAAAATCACCCTAAAATTCTCCTAACAGATAAGAACTAGAAACGAGGTACCTGCCTATGTCAAAAGAAAAACGTTCTAACAAATGGGCTTTCCTTCTCTATCAAGAGAGTGCTCCTGAAAACTATTTGGAAATCCTTGAAGAAATACACGTCCCTTTTGTGCTCAGTCCATGGCATGATAAAGATGTCAATAGACAAACAGGTGAGTTTAAGAAGTCGCATAAACATGGCGCTTTGTTCTTTGATTCACTTAAAAGCTACTCGCAAGTCTCAGAACTTTTGACAGAGAAACTAAACACACCTAGTCACGTTGAAATCGTCATGTCCCCTAAAGGTATGTATGATTACTTTATCCATGCTGAAAATCCTGAAAAGACACCTTACGATATCGAGGATATTGAATCAGGGTGTGGCTTTGAACTTGATAAATTTCTTATAAGCAATAACAACGATGAATTTCTTTCGACTGTGATTGATACTATCGAGGAGCATAATTTTACAGAGTTTAACAATCTTGTCATATATGCTCGTGAGGAAAACCCATTACTACTGAGTGTTATAGTTGATAAAACCTACTTCTTTGCGAAATATCTTGACTCACGTCGTCACTCAGGCTATGGAAAGGACAACGATAATGACCAATAATGAATATGCCAAATTAACCCAAATTGAGCAATTGTTAAATACCTTATTAACCATCATTCAACATCAACAAGAAAAACAGAAAAGCTCTACCATCGTCACTCAAAAGGAATTGTTGTCAATTCTTCAGATTTCTCCTAATACCTTAAAATCGTGGGAGAAAACTGGTCTAAAGAGGCTTGAACCTCCTATAGAAGGAACACGTACAGTCTATTACAAAATGGAAGATGTTATAAAATACTTAACTCCTTAATCCAAAATGTGCTAAAATAATACTATCACAATAAATACATGTGAGGTTGTTATTTTAGCCTTTTATATCCGAACGTGAAAGGCTACTATGCAGAAGGAAACTATTATTCACAACAATCGAAAAGTCATTAAAACTACCAAGAGTAACGGAACTATTAGCTATACGCAACGTGGTGTATATATTGGTGTAGATGTTAAAACTGGTAAAAAAGTTACATCATCTATAACTGCTAAAACTCTAAAAAGTCTTGATAGGAAAATCATTCAAGCTCGACTTGAATTTGAAGCGAAGGGTTCAACTTTAAAAGAGACTTTGTTGATTAATAATTTCGAGGAGTTAGCTGAAGCCTGGTTTGTCAGTTTTGTAACTTGGGTGACTTCTCAAAATACAATCAACCGAGTTCGAAGCTATCTTGATACCTATCTGATTCCTAAGTTTGGAGAATATAGACCTGAAGAAATAAAATCTGCAGATATTCAGATTTGGGTTAACAAACTAGCTCAACAATCTAAAAAGTCTGTTGAATCAGGTGTTAAAAAATCCAAAAAGGGACACGCAAAAGATTTCGGTGCAGTTATCTATAAGCTTAGTGATATTTTCGATTATGGGATCACGAATTTCGAACTTTCTCATAATCCAGCTCGGACAGTAAAAATTCCTCCAAAACCGAAGGTGGTAAAGGAGAGAATCATGGTATTGCATGGAGAGGACTTGGCTACTTGGCTGAACTATCTGAATACTTTACCTGATACACGAGCTAATCGAAGATTCAAAGTTATCTGCGACACGCTGCTAGCTTCTGCACTTCGAATCAATGAGCTTCTAGGTTTGACGATTAATGATTTGGATTTTGATGCTAATGAAATTATCGTCAATAAAACACTAATGTGGAAAGCTGGAAATAAGAAACTTGGGATTAAGGGCGAGATTGTTTGTAAGAACAGTGCCAAGACTGATGCTGGCAACAGAAGAGTCGCAGTCCCGAGACAAGTCTTAGATGACTTGAAAGCTTTTCATGCCGAGATGAGTGATTATTTTGTGAGTCATGATTTACCAACTGTGGATCTAATTTTCCCGACAATTTATGGGAACTATATGTGTGACAGAAATGAGCGTGCAACGCTTAAAAAGCGTTTGACTGAGTTGGGACTACCAAACTATGGTTTTCACCTTTTCCGCCATACACATGCTTCTTTAATGCTGAATGCTGGTGCGAACTGGAAAGAACTCCAGATAAGAATGGGGCATAAGTCGATTAAAACGACAATGGATACTTATGCTGAATTGGCACCGAAAAAGAAGGCAGAAGCAGTTGAAATCTACCTCAAAGAAATTGCAAAATTGACGGCATAGCAAAATGACTACATTTATGACTACATTTTATATAGAACAATCTAAGAACGTTGATATCACGGCGTTTAAAGAGTGCTAGAATAACATTCACAACCTTTACAGAAGTGAAGTAAGGGTTTCAGTACACGTCAATAGACGTCAAAATATTGATTTTAAGTGATTTTTGATTTTTTGAAACTCATTATATCGCACTACAAATCAATAAAAACTCTACCTTTTACTCTACCTTTTTTAGATAAATATATCATCTGGATATTGAAGTTAAGCCCTGCTATCATTTCGATGGCAGGGCTTTTTAATATTTGGTACACTAACTTCTTATCTATATTTTGGTGGATTTTAAGTTGACATCTACAAAGTTTAATGTTAGAATACATTCAAAAATATATTTGAATGAGGTGTTTTATGATTCAAAATATTGTTACTTCAATAATCCTGTATTCTGGTACAGCCGTAGACTTACTTATTATCCTAATGTTATTTTTTGCCAAAAGAAAAAGCAGAAAAGACATCATTAACATCTATTTAGGACAATTTCTAGGCTCTGTTAGTCTAATACTGCTAAGTTTACTTTTTGCATTTGTCTTAAATTATATTCCTAGTAAAGAGATTTTAGGTTTACTCGGTTTGATTCCAATTTTCCTAGGCCTCAAAGTTTTGCTTTTAGGAGATTCTGATGGAGAAGCTATTGCAAAAGATGGTTTGCGAAAAGACAATAAAAACCTGATTTTTCTAGTCGCTATGATTACTTTTGCAAGTTGTGGTGCTGACAATATTGGTGTTTTTGTCCCATATTTTATTACCTTAAATTTAGCGAATTTGATTGTGGCTTTACTTACCTTTCTAGTCATGATTTATTTCTTGGTTTTTTCTGCCCAAAAATTGGCACAAGTCCCTTCTGTTGGAGAAACTTTGGAAAAATATAGCAGATGGTTTATTGCCGTTGTCTATTTAGGATTGGGGATGTATATCCTGATTGAAAACAACAGCTTTGACATGCTAAGGACTGTGTTCGGCTAGGAGAAAAAATTATGAAAAAAGATAGTATCTGTCAAGTGGATGTTATAAATCAACAAAATGTTACAACCGCAACGAACTACCTTGAAAAGGAAAAAGTCCAAAAATCACTTCGCATTTTATCAAAATTTACCGATAATAAACAGATAAATATCATCTTTTATCTCCTTGCCGTCGAAGAACTCTGTGTCTGCGATATAGCCTGTTTATTAAATCTCAGTATGGCATCTGCCTCCCACCATCTTCGTAAACTAGCCAATCAAAACATCTTGGACACTAGAAGAGAGGGGAAAATTATATATTATTTTATAAAAGATGAGGAAATCAGAGATTTTTTTAATCAACTAGGATAACAACTATTTTTACTACTCTACCATTCACTCTACCTTTTATTATGTAGCATTCTAAAAACATTGATGTACCAACGTTTCTAACAGCTAAAATAGAAATTATTTAATCTTTTTATAGAAGTTAAATAAGCATACCTAACTCAAAACGCCTTACTGGGCGTTTTTTGCTTTATTGGTTAGTAATCTATAGCTTTTCAGGAGAGATTTATGGCATTTTATCTTTGGATGTTCCCTCTACTCTTTATCTTTCACGATATGGAAGAAATTATCGGTCTTGTCCCTTAGATTCATTTCAACGAAACCTTGCTGGCTCAAAAGGCTCCAACTATTCTCAAGATTCACAAAGGAATTACAACAGAGGGATTTGCCCTTGCTGTTTTTGAGGAGTTTATCATTGTCTTATCCATCACTTTATTAGCGTATTTTAGTCAATCTAGAGTTCTCGAATTAGTTTGGTTGGTGGGATTTGTGGCCTTTTCACTCCATCTCTTGCTCCATATTGGACAATCAATTCTTCTCCGTAAGTATATCCCTGCTCTGATTACTTCTATCCTTTGTTTTCCTATCAGTGCTTATTTGATTACAGACATCGTACATTTGTGGCAAGTTTCGACTAGCGAATTTTTCCTATTTTCACTGGTCGGTTCAGGAATCGTCGTCATCAATCTCCTCTTTGCTCTCTGGCTTGGGAAAAAGTATTCCACCTGGCTTGTTCACAAAAACGAATAAAATCCCCTGCAAATCTACACTGCAGAGGATTTATTTTTATTCTTGTACTTCTTTCTGAGCAGCCTTTCCTTGGTCTAGAAGGGCTTGGACGATTTTCTCATCGCGGAGTTTAACAGAGTCGTTGATCATTTCTGCAGATTTGACGATGGTTGTCTCTAGTTGAGCACGTTTCTGGCGTCCCAACTCAATGGCAGCAACGATACCTTGGTTTTGAGCGACTAGACTTTCAGCAAGTTTGGTGACGGATTCAACAGCTACTGTTGGACTTTGGGCAATTCGTTCGATCTGCGGAATCACTTCCTTGCTGGTTTCAGCTAGCATCTGAAGGGCAGCATTGTTGGCATTGACAATGGCATCTGCCACGACACCTGATTTCATCGATTGTTGCAAAATACCAAGTTGAGCAATCGAAAGCTTCATGGTTGGAATGGTATTGCGACGAAGCATGCCCAATTTTTGGCGCATGTCCGATGAAACTTTGACGAGATTACGCATTTGTGGAGTCGTCGTCCAAGCTACGTAAAGGCGGCCAACATACTCTGTATGTTGTTGTTCAAGGGTATTGACCACTTCTGCCATACGAGCTAATTCTTGGGCCTTGGTTTGATATTCTACCGTACTTGTATCTAGTTGATCAACTTGAGCCTTCAATTCTGCAGCGCGATTCCCAGCTTCTGCCTGACTAGCCTCGATAAAGGAAATGACTCCCACTAGATTTTCAATGGATTTGGTATTGTCCTCAATCAGCATTTCAGCAGAAACAATATTTCGCGCCAGCACATCTTCTTGCTTGACCACAGCAGCAGCCATACCATCTAGCTTTTGCTCAACTGTTTTTGAGTCAAAATAAAATTCTTGCAGACTGTTCTGGCTCTTTTTAAACAATTTTTGCAAAAAGTTTGGCTTTTCTTCCAATTCTGCAATTTCAGCATTTTTGTATTTGGCTACAAAACCTTGGAGTTCACGGTTGGTATTTTTCAGCAAGTCATCCACCTGCGGAATTTGCAGTTTCTTCTGCTCGGTCAAGATACGGTTAACGGTACCATTGACACCTTCCACCGCTGATTGACCAAAGTCCAAGAGAGCATTTTGGTCTGTGACAAACTGATCTACCAACTGAGGCACGCGCCCCTTGATTTGCTCTTGTTGCTCAGGTCTTAGCTTTTCAAGAAAAGTGATCGTCTGGGCTGAACCTGTATTGGTCTCGATGATTTCGGTTGTCTTGTCCACTTTAGCCACTGTATTATTAGCAATCTGATCAATATCAAAATTAAATTCTGTCATGGTTACTCCTTTGTGTCTACCCTATTCTTTGCGATCTTTTCCTAAGATACGCAGGCTAATATCAAAATCGCGCATATCTGTTTCATTAAGTTCTCTCAAAACTTGATCTAGCTCAAGGTCAAATTGTTCGATGGCTGCTTTAGCTTGTTCCAAGCGTTCTTCCGCCCGATTATAATTTTTTGGATTTGCCTTAATCTTTAAATAGCCCTCTAAAATTGTTTGGAATTTCTCCATTTTTAAACTATGGATGGCTGTCAGCTCTTCTTTGGCTCCAACATCCGATGACTCGATTTTGTCAAGAATCGCTTGATGGTCCGCAGCAATATTTGCCAAGGTCTGAGACAATTCAGGCACCAATTCTTCAGGTCCCTTATTTTCGATGTCTACGAGACTCTCTCTTTCTAGTCGCTCTAGCTGGACGTCTATGGTCGCCCTTACTGAGCGAACCTTTTTATCAATGCGACTATAAACAGCTTCGTCAATATAAGATTTTAAACGATTAGCCTCTTGATGAATTTCTTGAAGTTCAATCAAGACCTGGTTAGCTAGGCTTTTATAGGCTGCTGAGCCTTTCTCAGACAAGGTCTCTTCTAACTGCTGGATATCTTTATCAGCCTGACGAATCCGCGCTTTTAAAAGCTCAATCTGATCTTCCAAAGAACGATCCTTCAAAAGAGGATAACGCCAACGCTTATAGGCTAGATAAGCCCCGAAACCTATCAAACCACAAATTGCCAAAGGCAGAGCTACCTGAACCAAGAGACCCAGCAAAAACAAGCCACCCCAGAAATAAAGGCATCCTTTCAATAATACATTACCCGATTTCATAAACATTCCTTATCTTAAGTTTATAAATCTATTTTAGCACAAAAGCTGAAAATGAGGGCGGAAAAGTCAACTAAAACACGGATTTCTTTACACTATAGCTAGAAAGATTCTCAGTGAATAAAAGCACTCCTTCCGACATTTCCTAAACCCAGAAATCAACATTTTAAGACGAAGCAAAAAGCCCACTGTTGTAGGCTTTCTGTAAGATATTTCTTAAAATTAAAGCATTTTGTTGTAGAATTCAACGACAAGTGCTTCGTTGATTTCTGGGTTGATTTCGTCGCGTTCTGGCAAGCGAGTCAATGAACCTTCCAATTTTTCAGCGTCGAATGATACGAATGCTGGACGTCCAAGAGTAGCTTCTACTGCCTCAAGGATTGCTGGAACTTTCAATGATTTTTCACGAACTGAGATCACTTGACCTGGAGTTACGCGGTATGATGGGATATCAACGCGTTTTCCGTCAACAAGGATGTGACCGTGGTTTACGAATTGACGAGCTTGACGACGAGTAGTCGCAAGACCAAGACGGTAAACAACGTTATCCAAACGACGTTCCAAAAGAAGCATGAAGTTGAAACCTAGGATTCCGCCTTTGATTTTTGTAGCTTGTACGAACAAGTTACGGAATTGTTTTTCACCTACACCGTAAGTGAAACGAAGTTTTTGTTTTTCAGCCAATTGCAAACCGTATTCTGACAATTTTGAACGGTTGTTTGGTCCGTGTTGTCCTGGTACGTAGTTACGACGTGCCAATTCTTTACCTGTACCTGTAAGTGAAAGGCCAAGGCGACGAGCTTGTTTCCAAGATGGTCCTGTATAACGTGACATGTGAATGTCCTCCTGATATAAATAATATTTCGGTGGAAATAGTCACTTAGAAAGCCCTGATTCGTGCAGATGCCCTTCGCCTAAACAGCCAAGGTTACTTGTCATAAGACACCTGTTGACGAGCTTCATGCTTTCCTGCTGCTATTTCACACAAAGGCTATTGTACCATGAAAAGCTAGATTTGTAAAGGGATTTATAAGTTGAACTAAATTATTTTAATATTGCAGTGTCAACAAACAGCACTCACTCTATCTTTCTAAGTGGTTTTTTAGAATGAAAATAGAGTGAGGAACATCTGAAAAGACCTGACTTAAAAATTCTAGATGTTGCTTGTCTTCACTATTCAAAGATACAGTATGTTTTACATTTACAGTGCCATCATTATTCTCAATAATTTGATGACCAAAAAGAATATCACCGAATGGAGTTACTGTTTTATCCCAAAATTCTTCAAGAGGTTTTACAAGCGTGAGCTGATATTCCATAGGGGGCATTCCTTCGAGTTCCATAGTTCCGTATGAACCCGTCTCAAATCCACCTTTTAATGTAATATTTTTTAAATCTTCTTCCCAATCATACCACTTTTCAATATTTTCATAGTAGGTCCATACATCTTCTTTTGATGCTCTTATGTTTAAACTAAAACTAAATTCCATTTTGACACTCCTTTTAATATAAGTGTACTTATTATAAAACAACTTATAATGTTTGTCAAATGATTTTTCATCATAGCATTAGCATTTCTTCTAAATGGGCTACCTGCTTTGGTTCTGCTTTTCATACTGATAAAATGGGATAAGAACGATGTCTTGGTCGTATGGCTTGATATTCGCTCTCTTATTTAGCCATTTAGGCAATAGTGCAATTCCTTTCCCGTTTTCAACTAAGCTGATAATATTCTCAAAAGAATCAATTTCTACAACTGATTTTAAATGAGTAAACTTCATTAAGCTTTGTTTTCTAAAAGGGCAATTTTTATCTTTATTAACGAATATAGGCATTTCCTCAGTAGCCTTTATATTGCTCGAACAAGCATAAACTGACTCGATATGCCCGATAATCTCATCATAATGCTTTAAATTTTCAATTTTTTGAAAGCAAAAAATTTTATCAAAGTCTTCCTGATGAGCAATGATTGGTATATCCGAAGTTTTTTGGATATTGATCTCACTTTTATTCAAATCAATTGTTTGTGAATTATTAATATCGTGATTAAATAACAATTCTGAAATTAAGATGGATATTTTCGAGGTTTCACATTTCTTTTTTAATTTCTCTAAATTGTTAGAAGTTTCCTTACAAAATTGATAAAATAAGTCTCCACTTTCTGTCGGGACTAAACCATTATATTTTCTGTAAAATAATTTCGTATCTAATTCAGTTTCAAGCACTTTCAATCTAGCGCTGAGATTAGATTGTGCATATTGTAAGATCTTTGAACTTTTGTTTATTGATCTTGTCTCATAGATCGTCACAAAAATGCTCATATCATTAAAATTCATTTAAAACACCTTATCACTTTTTGTGATAATTATATCATTTTTAAGTATTATTCAACATGATATAAATCATTTATACTGTGAATAGTTAATTAGAAAAGAGGTACCGCAATGCAAGCAATGCAATATACTATAAAATTACCAGCAGATTATGATATGGATATCATTAGACAACGTGTCCGAAATACAGGTCATTTGATGGATGGATTCGACGATTTGTTTTTCAAAGTTTATTTAATCTCTGAAAAATCTGAAGGCCAATTATTTAACAGTTACTGTCCGCTATATATTTGGAAAAATACCAACGGAATGACAAAATTCATATTTGATGGTTACTTTGATCATATTTTAAATTCGTTTGGCTGGCAAAATATTGAAATCGGAATAACTTCATCAGTCGAAATATCTGATCATTTTGACTCAAGTAAATATGCTACATTAGAAGTCATTGATATAGAAGAATCTGAAAGTTTAAAATCCTTTACCATTCACGAGCAAATGCAAAACAACGAAAGTGGCAAAGCCGTTATTTTCAATCCTGATAAATGGAAAAAATGTATCTTTACTTTTTATACCAATAAACCCGACACACAACTACCAACATTTGAAATTTTGCACATTTCACAATAAGCGCTTATGATAAGTTATAGGGAAACGCCTGAGTAAACACTTCTTCAGTATTTTGCACACTATGATAGTATACTTGCTCTTCCCAAAATTGTATGACCTTTACTGTCATCGGCTAAATGAAAAAATCGTTACGACATGTAACGATTTTTTGGCTATGCTATTAACTCAATTCGGCGATAATAGCCTTGAGCTGGTCTTTGGTGTAAACACCAGCCCCGTATAAATCTGACACCCTCCCTAGTGTCAGATTTGAAATCACCTGATTTATCAACCATTCTAGCAACTGTGTCATCTTGTAAGAGACCAAGGTAAACTCGATTAGCTAGATTTCCTGATTTACTTGTAGATTGTTGAACCTCATGAATTAATCCATACTCTGTGAGTTGCTTCTTAATTCTTAATAGAGTAGATTTTGAACAGTTAAGGATCTTCATCAAATTAGAGTTAGAATATACCAAATAGATATTTCCATCTTCATCAATCCAATTATTCTTGAAAGAAAGATCTAGTCTATCTTTAAGCATAGCATAAGCGACTTTTGCATCTAACCTCATATCTTCATAAATAGGATTTTCAAACAAAACCTTTGGTAAGGCATAAAAGCGATCAGATGTCTGATAATGGCTGGCACTAATAAACTGAATTTATCTCATCAATTACACCTCTTTCAGTCTAAAGTCACCGTTCACGTTAAATCCTATCAATCCAAAGGCCTCAAGTTCTTCTATACTTGCTATTATTTCTTTTCATGTTGAACCTGTTTCCTTCATCAAAAACTGGATTATCATCTCTCTTGAAATTCTCTCCTTACTTTTTCGTCTCATAATTTTACCTCCCAAAACACAAAAAAGAGCTAACGGAATTTTCCGTTAACTCAATATTTTCTATTTACCTCAAAACACTAGACACTTACTACGCCTTTATTTCAAATTGAGGCTGAATGTAAACTTGCTTCCTAAGCCATATTGACTTTCTGCTGTGAGTTCGCCACCAAGCTGATGGGCTAGTTCGCGTGCAATCGCAAGTCCTAATCCATGTCCACCTGTCTTCATATTGCGCGAAGTTTCTACACGATAAAGTCGTTTAAAGATCTTTTCCAAATCTTCAGGAAGGATCCCCTGACCCTCGTCTTTCACACTGATTGTCAGCTCTTGTTCTGTTAATTGGGCAAGAACCTCGATTCTGGTTCCTGGTTCTGAATATTTAAAGGCATTGTTTAACAAATTAACCAAAATGCGAGAAAGTTTGTCAGAATTGCTCTTGATTTTCGCCGACTCAGGTGACACTTGAATGTAAACATCCCGCTCCTCTTGTTCAATCTGGAGTTGAAATTCACTCATTGACTCAATCAACAGCTGATCTAAAAAGACCTCTTCGACTTCCTCATCAGCAGTATCTTGAGGTTGTGTATTGAGAGTCAAAACATCCAATTCCTCCACTAGCTTGTTTAGACGCTCAGTTTGCCGACCAATCGTGGTTAAGTAGTGGAGCCGCTCCTCTTCCTTAATCACTCCATCTAGAATTCCCTCCACAGTAACCTGAATGGAGGTAATGGGAGTTTTAATATCGTGAGAGAGCTGCGCAATCATCATTCTCTTTTCTTGCTCGCTCTCATCAAGTGATTGAAAGGTAGCTTGCAAATTGTGGGACATGTCATTAAATGCCTGACCCAGCTCTTGAAATTCTAATGGGCCTTTGGTTTCAATTTCTGTGCTGAAATCCTTGCTTGCTATATCCTGAGCTTGTTTTTTCAAATGTTTCAGAGAAGAGAACACAGGCGACAAAAGAAAGATGCTTACTGCAGCGCCAATGAAACTAGCAATCAAGGTCATTCCAACTAGAAAGTAAACTTCACTTTTCTCGATCAACATCCGTTGGACTGCCCAGAAAACGACCAAAATCGTTAGTAAAGTCGACACTAGATACCCCACTAAAATATAGTTTTTTAATTTCATTTTCTACCTCTTGGTCTTTCCATCTTATAACCCAAACCCCAGACAGTTTTGATAGCAGGAGCATTTGAATTTGTATACTTGGTCAACTCTTGCCTCAAAGCATGGATATGAACATTGAGTGTATTGGTATCATCCACATAGTCCTCTTGCCATACCTTCTCGTAAAGTTCCGTCTTTGAAAAAACTCTCTCGGGATTGCTGGCTAATATCCATAGAAGTTCAAAGGATTTTACTGTCAATTCCAAAGGTTGCTCCCCAATGCGAACCTCATGAGTCACATGGTTGATTACCAAGTCACCAAACTCGATCTGTTCTGTCTCTCCTCCACGGCTAAGGCGACGCAAGATATTATTCACTCTTAAAACCAATTCGCGTGGGCTAAAGGGTTTGACTATAAAATCATCTGCCCCCAAACTTAATCCATAAATCTTATCCTGTTCGCTTGTCTTAGCAGTTGTAAAGAGGAAGGGTTGATCCGGAGCGATATATTGAACTTCACTGATAAAATCATAGCCATCCATATTGGGCATCATGATATCTGTGATAATGAGGTCGATAGATTTTTTTCTGAAAAGTTCTAAGCCCTCCTTACCATCATGGGCGACCAAAACATCGTAACCTGCCTGTATAAGATAGCGGTTTTGAATATCTAGAATATCTATCTCATCATCAACCAGCAAAATTGTCTTTTTCATCTGACACTCCTTCGATAAAAACAGTGTTATACTTGCTTTAGTATAACACTATTTTCTCTAATGTTTAAGTGATTTGAATCTTAATCTTCTCGTTTGGTTGTCAAACCCAAAAGTCCAACAAGACCTGCCAAGGCTAGACCAAAGATACCAAGGCCAGCTGTAGCCGTTTTAGCTTCCCCAGTATTTGGTAGCATCGCTTTATCATCTTTTTTCATCATATTAGCCATTGGGCTAGAAGCTGGTTGATTAACCTTCATATCTGACATATGGTGATTTATACCCATCATACCCTCAGTCGTACCTGTAGAGCCTGTTTCAGAAGGCTTCGTATTCATCTGACCTTGTTGAGATGGTATTGTCGCCATTTCTTTTCCACGAAGTCGAATCGTTACTTGACGAGTAGCAATCAGATTGGTCAAATCAGGTTTGCCATCTTTAGAACCATAGACTTTAACAGTAGCTAGGTATGTATGTGTTCCGTTAGCTCGAAGTTGATCCAGCAAGGCCTGACCATCTTTGCCAACCGTATTGCCATTCAAATCCACTTCGTAGAAATATTGACCTTTAGCCAAGCCTTCAAGTGGCAATAGAGCAGGATTTTTAGCTGTTCCGTTGTCTGACCATGGGGCTTTGTCTGAAGCTTTTAACAAGAGGCGAGTCAACATACCATCTCCACCAAAAGCTTCGTATGGAATAACTTGGTTGACACCTGCCAAGAATGGACCTGGAACATTTGCTTTGTCAAGGTAGCTAGCTGGAACATCAATGCTATTTTTGATGTTATTAGCAACAGAGTCTTTAACCTGAGTCGGTGTGGTCGAACCATTCAAATTAACAGTCAAATCTTTAGTCGCTACCAGATTAGTTAAGTCAGGCTTGCCGTCTTTCGCACCGTACACCTTGATAGTAGCTTTATAGCTTTGTGTACCATTTTGTTTCAAGAGATCAAGAAGCTCTTTATCTGATTTTCCTTGGGTGCCTGCCAAGTCTACTTCGTAGAAGTAAAGGCCTTTGCCCAATTTCTCTACTGGTGGGAGAGCAGGATTCTTAGCTGTTCCGTTGTCGGACCATGGAGCCTTATCAGAGGCTTTCAAGATAAGGCGAGTCAACATGCCATCACCAGCAAAGAATTCGTATGGAATGACTTGGTTGACACCAGCTGTAAATGGACCTGGGAAATTGGCTCTATCCAAGTAAGAAGCTGGGACATCTACTGTGTCTTTGGTGTTGTCAGCCACACCCTTTTGCACTTCAGCTGGGGTGGTCAAGCCATTCAAGTTAACATCCAAATCTTTAGTCGCTACCAGATTAGTTAAGTCAGGCTTGCCGTCTTTTGCACCGTACACCTTGATAGTAGCTTTATAGCTTTGTGTACCATTTTGTTTCAAGAGATCAAGCAACTCTTTATCTGATTTTCCTTGGGTGCCTGCCAAGTCTACTTCGTAGAAGTAAAGACCTTTGCCCAATTTCTCTACCGGTGGTAGAGCAGGATTTTTAGCTGTTCCATTGTCTGACCATGGGGCTTTGTCTGAGGCTTTTAACAAGAGGCGAGTCAACATGCCGTCACCAGCGAAGAATTCATATGGAATAACTTGGTTGACACCAGCTGTAAATGGACCTGGGAAATTGGCTTTGTCAAGGTAGCTAGCTGGGACATCTACTGTATCTTTCGTGTTGTCGGCCACACCTTTTTGCACTTCAGCTGGGGTGGTCGCTGGTTGCGCTTCACTGGCTTCACGCTCTTGTCCAGAAACTGTAGACGCAGGACTTTCCACAGGTTTAACTGCATCTTCTGTTCGTTTCTTAGAGTCAGGTTGTGCTTGCACTTCTTCTTTTGGTGCTACTGCCGGCTCTTTAGCAGTTTCGTCCGCTTTTTCTGAAGAGCCTGTCGTATCCACACTTGATTTAGGTGTTGGAATAGACTGTTCTGAAGGAAGAGCTACATCGACTGCTTTTTTGAGAACCTCTGCTGGTAAGTCGCTCTTTTCACTCACCGAAGCAGCGTCTGGCACGACTTGGGCAGGAGTCGGATTGACCACATCAGCACGTGCATAACTTGGTTGACCAACTAGGACAAAGAAGCCACTAGCCACAACAACTGAAGCAACACCGACACTGAGACGGCGAATAGACCAACGAGTATATCTCTGATTTGGATTGAATTTCATAGGATTCTCCTTAGAGTTTTCTTTTTTTTATGACTCTAGTATAATCTCCTAAAATTAAAAAGGATTAAGAAAAAGTTAAAATTTTTCTTAAATCCCTCTTATAAAATACTTATATTGACTCGTTAATTATTTGGAAAGAGAGTACCCTTCCTCTCCTACTCACTCAGTTCAGCTAGAGTGTCCAAATGTTGGTTATTAATGACGGCCATGATGTAGGCATCTGCCTGCAAGAGGTCATTAGGTCCGAATTGGACATCCAGAGGAGCATTTTCGTAGGAACGAAAACCAAGTACATTGAGGTTGTATCGCCCACGTAAATCCAACTGACTGAGGCTTTTACCTACCCATGATTGGGGGATTCTCATCTCGACAATCGATACATTCTTGTCTAGCTGAAAGACGTCTACGCTGTTATGAAAGAGGATGGTCTGTGCCAATGAGCGCCCCATCTCAAATTCTGGTGAGATGACTGCGTCTGCACCAATTTTTTCCAACACCTTTTTAGCTGTATGGCTTTTGACCTTGGCAATAACGGTCGGCACTCCTAGACTCTTGCAGTGCATAACCGCGAGAACACTGGACTCCAGATTTTCCCCCGTTGCGACAACTACAGTATCACAGGTGTCAATCCCAGCTGATAGAAGGAGTTCTTCATCCGTGATATCTCCAACTACTCCACGCGCCAGCACAGGTTCAAATTGATTAATGCGTTCCTCGTGGTCATCAATAGCAATGATATTCATGTCATGCTTGGCTAGGGCAGCTAAAACACTGCTCCCAAAAATTCCCAATCCTAAAATTCCAATTGTCCGATCTGACATCGTTTTTCCTTTCTTACCCAATGGTGATATCTGCTTTCATATAGTGAATCGTATCTTTCTTGTCTGGCTGGTATTCCGCTACACTGACCAGTAGTGTCAAGGGACCAATACGGCCGATAAACATCAGCAACATAACGATGCTGAGGGCTATCTTGCCTAGTTCTGGTGTTAAATTTGCCGTCACTCCAACTGTCGCAAGGGCTGAAATGGTCTCAAACATGAGGTAGATAAAGCGCGGATTTCCCTCTGCTGTTATCCCTAGCAGAATCAAGCCCAGCAAGAATGTTAGCAAGAAGATAATAAAGACACTGAAAGATTTTTGCACAGTTCGGGGTTCAATGGTCCTCCGAGCCACATTGGCATGAGGCAAACCCAATAGTTCGCTACGGGCAAAGACCAACAAGACAAAGAAGGTCGTAATCTTGAGTCCCCCTGCTGTCCCTCCAGGCGCCCCTCCTAGAAACATCTGTAGGATATAGATGAACAAGGTCACTGGTCGAGCCTGGGTGTAGTCAATGGAAGCAAAACCTGCCGTTCTCATGCTGACGGTCTGGAAGAAACTAACCAGCAATTTCTCTGGGGCGCTAAGATTTCCAATCGTTCCAGGATTATTCCACTCGATGAACAAAGTCGATACTGTTCCAAAGAGTAAAATTCCCGCCGTTAAAAAGAGAACCAGCTTGGTATGGAAACGCAGGCGGCGTTTTTTCTTTTTCCCAATCTGAGTCGCTAGGTCAAACCAGACCATAAATCCTAGACCACCCGTGATAATCAAGCCTGCAATCACTAGATTGATTAAGGGATCCGTTTGAAAGGCTACCAAACTCGTACTTCCAAAATTATCAAATCCGGCATTACAGAAAGCTGAAACAGCCAAAAAGATAGAGGTTAGAATCCCTCGCCCCCAGCCAAATTCGGGGATAAAGCGAAAACTCAAGAGAAAGGCACCGAGCCCTTCCACCAGAAAAGTCGTCAGAAAGATTGAGCGGATGAAGTCCTTTAGAGACTGGGTTTCTCCATAACTGAAACTTTCTTGAATGGTCTCACGGCCACGAAGACTGAGCTTTTGCTTGCCTTGGATATAAAAGATTCCGATAAAGGTCATGAGACCCAAACCACCGATCTGGATCAAGAGCATACAGATTAGTTGTCCCCAGATATTATAAGTAGAGGCCACTGGCAGGGTGAAGAGCCCTGTCACACAGACCATGGATACCGTTGTAAAGAGATGGTCAAAGTAGGTCGCTTGTGACGTTGTTGCTTGCACAAAGGGGAGGCTTAAAAGGAGAGAACCCAAGAAGATCACTAGGGCAAAACTTAAAAAGATGCGACGGGCTGGCGACAAGCGTCCCAGTGCCGTCCTGATTTTTTCCAAAAAAGATTTGAATAACATAACTACATTCTACCATAAAAACAGTAAGAACACTCACATGTGGTGCACAATGGCAAGACAGAGTTCGAGTGCCTTATCAAAAGCTTCTGAGCCCCAGTCACGACTGTCGTAATTATCTAGATCCGCTAAGGAATCTGCGGTAAAGAGCAATTCCCCCCAGACACCCCCACGTAGCTGAGCCACTGCCGCAAGAGCCGAGCACTCCATCTCCACAACAGCACAGCCTTCTTCCTTGCGATAGGCCACCTTTTCAGCCGTCTCTCGGTAAAAACCATCTGTCGTCCAGGTCATAACTTCCTCGTAAGGAATGCCTCTTTGTTCTAAGACTTGCTCAATGGCAGAGATAGCCTCAATCTGCATCTCCATATAACGAGAAGGCGCTACATAATGGTAGCTGGTCCCCTCATCTCGCAAAGCGCGAACAGGGACGAGAAAGGCATTTTCCTCTATATCGGCTAGGACACCACAGGTTCCAGTGGAAATGATTTGCTCCACACCATAGCCAATCAACCAATCCATAAACTGGGCCGCTGGGGCAGAGCCCACGGGCGCCTGGACCAGACAAATCACCTCGCCCTTGTAGTTTAGGACGTAGACTGGATAAGTCTTGGTGGCCGAAACGAACTCACCAACACAGTCCGCCCCTACTTCCTGGGCATAGCGGTCAATCTCCTCCTCCAAAAATGCATAGATGCACTTCTTTGGCAACTTTAAATCTAGCCCCTCATGTGTTGGCATAAGGACCGCCTGGGGATTGTCGTCAAACTCTAAAATGGGAATCGCATGTTTCTGAATCATAGCCCACCTCCTCTAATTTTGTACTATTGTATCAAAAGCTGACGGAGTGTCAAGGAGTTGACTTTAGCAAGCCAGAAAACTCCTCTTCCATACATTTAAGAAATCGTTGCACTGCTAGAGAGGTCGGTTTCTGTTTTAGCAAAGTGATTGAGTACTATCACCAAAATACCAAATTCAATAATAAAAAAGCACGAATCTGCATCAGGTAATGTATACCCTTTTATATTATCTTGTACAAGAAGCCAAACCAATAGAATCTAGCCTCCATTTTGTCTAGGCCTACTTTATTTCCACAAACCACCTAAAATCTGTTTTTCTAATAAGTCTAGGTCTTCTTCCTTTATTTCTCCGTTGTCACTAACGATATAAAGCTGAGCGAAGTAAGCCAACAATGGACCAACACAAATACGAACCATTTGAGGAATCGTTAACTCTGGATTTACACGTGGATCTGCTAGCAATTCCTTATGAAGTACTCGAAGTTTATCTTGAATAGCATTCCAGATAAAAATCTGTTCATTTTTTAGTTTTTTATTTGAAAAACTCTCCTGCAGAATGATTTTCATCAAAGCACGATTTTTTTTGAGATAGCTCATACGATCATGGACGAGATAACGAACCCTCTCTTCTGTCGTTTCAAAAGCTAAGAGTTCCTCAAAAAAACTACCGAAAATGCCTGGGACTACAGGATGTAAAATAGCCGTCAGTAGATCATCCTTCGTCTTAAAATACTTAAACAAAGTTGCCTGGCTTAGTCCAGCACGCTCAGCTATGTGAAGAGTTGAGGTCCCATGGTAACTCCTGGTTGATATGAGATCCACTGCTGCCTGCATGATTTTTTTCTTTCCTTGAGGGTAATTCGCTTCTTCTAAGTAATCTTCAAACGATTCAAAAACAGTCTTATCCATCTAATCTTCACACCTTTTTAGCATTATTTATGTTGATTTCTAAACTTTACGATAACGACGCAATCCAACAATATTAAGAATTGTTAAAATGATCAAGAAAATCATTAAAACACCAAGATTTGACAAAATATCACCAAGATTGTGCCCGTAAAGAATAATCTGGCTTATTGCATCACCAGAATAGGTTAATGGCAAAAATTTCCCCACAGTTAGAGCCCATTCTCCCATGGATGACAATGGAATAATTCCTGAGAAAAAAAGTTGGGGCATAATCACGAGAGGAATAAATTGCATCATTTGGAATTCTGATTTTGCTAGAGTAGACAAGAGAATTCCAAAAGCTAGTGCTACAAGAGCCAGTACCACATTAACTATTATAACATTTAAAATACTTCCTACAACTTCTACATCTAGTAGCCAAATTGCTGCTAAAACGACAACTGCCGTTTGAAAAATCGCAATAATACCGTAAGACAACATATAGCCATAGACGATTTCAGATCGTTTCACTGGTGTTGCTAACAAACGTTCTAGTGTTCCACTGGTGCGCTCTTTCAAAAGTGCCATACCTGAAATCAAAAAGACAAAGAAGAAAACTACAAAACCTATCAAAACCGGAATCATACTGGTAAAGAAGCTTGTATTTTCATCTCCATACTGGTAAGACTCCTTGATTTCAGGTGTTTTTGCGTCCGAGTCCAATTGTGGAAGAGCTTGTTTAACACGAGATACTAACTGATCGGTGCCTTCACTGGCGATACTCGTTCGTAACACTTGTCGTATCATAGAGGTCTTGGAGGCATCTGTATTTGCGTAGTCGACCTGATACTCACCGTCTTTATAAGAAATCACAGCATCGACTTTTTCATTTGCTAGCGCTTCTTTGGCTTGATCTAAATCTTGATAAGTCTCGACGTCCACATGATCGAGCTCATCCATTTTCGTTACCAAACCAGTTGGTAGATCTTGTGTTGCTAACTTGACATTCACGGTTGTACTAGCTGAAAACATGAGGTTCATCAACCACATGATAAAAACAGGTGCTATAAACATCAGGGCTAGAGTTCGTTTGTCACGAAGTAATTCTTTGATGACTTTTTTTGCAATCGCTATTGTTCTCATTTTACTCACCTTCTGCTTTTAAAAATACTTCTTCAATACTTGAAACTTGATAACTTTCTTTTAAGTGTTGCGGTGTATCAAAAGCAATGATTTTTCCGCCTAATAATAAGCCGACCTTATCCGTCAACTCTGCTTCATCCATAACATGGGTAGTAACTAATATCCCAACCCCATTGTCTCTAAGCGCGAATAATTCTTTCCAGATTTTCTTTCGAAGAGAAGGGTCGATTCCAACTGTCGGTTCGTCCAAAATCAAGAGTTGAGGATTTCCTAAAAGCGCGATAGCCAGTGACAAACGCCGTTTCATTCCTCCAGAATAACCAGATACCGCCTTGTTTAAGTAGTCTGTCAGATCTACTACTTGAGCTATATAAGCAATTTCCGCCTTCAGGTCTTTTTTAGAAAGCCCCTTTAGCTGACCAAAAAATTCCAGATTTTCTTGGCCTGACAAGGTCTCGTATAAAGCATCTGATTGGGCCATATAGCCAATATCTCCTAAAATATAGCGATTGGGCATAGTGTGATTTAACACTAAAGCTACGCCTCCATCAGCCTTTTCCATTCCTAACGTAGTCTTAATCATAGTTGATTTACCAGCACCAGACGGACCAATTAAGCCTATAATTTCTCCTGGCTGCAATTCAAAGCTGACATGATTCAGAACTATTTGATGGTCAAAAGATTTTACTAAATCTTGTAAATGTAGTAATGTTTTCATTTACTTCCTCCTTGGTGAGTTAATACTCACTTTTTAAATCACAGAAGCTATTATAGTGAGTGTTTACTCACTTGTCAAGAAAAAGGGTTAAATTCTTTAAAAAAATAAAACACCAGATTCGTATCTGATGTTTATAATGCACATGTCTTATTTCTAAAAATGTTTTTGAACTTCCTCTCTATACTCCGAAATGGTCTTTCCTGTCCACTTTTTAAAGGCCTATTCTTCCTCTACTTTTCTCAGCCAATCCTACCATCGTCATTGCTATCGCAACTCTAATGACCTTGGCGATGGAAATTCATTTTACTCATTTTTATATGAAACAGACTAAGAAATTTTCAAGACCTAATTGGGAGTTGTTTTAGCTACAATCCATCTCTCAAACATAAAAACTCTCCCTTCTCTTTCGAGAAAGGAGATTCTTTTTTATCCTCGTCCGCCAGGGGCTGGACCTCCGCCTTGAGGGCCTCCATTTGGTCCTCCGCCTCCAGGCATAGAGTTGACGATTTCCGTTTGTTTTTCGCCGTTGAGATAGATATCTCCACCTGTGTAGGTCGCAGTTCCATCAAAATCAAAACCTGTTTGACCAGTCATTTTAATGGTTCCGCCTGTGACTGTGATATTGCCGTTTGAGTCGATTGGGTCTGTGTCCCCTTGGCCGACTTCTACTGTCAGGTTCCCACCGTTCATGGTGAAGAAGATTTCACTCTGTTGGGCGTTTTTATTAGCTGCGTTGACTCCATCATCTGTCGAATAGATGCTAATGTCCCCACCGTTGATAGTGATGGACTTACCTTCAAGTCCTTCTGTCGAATTCTTGACGGTGTAGGTACCACTATCAATAACCAAATCACCTGATGCGTGGATGCCATCATCTCCTGCTGTGACGGTGATGTTGTTGTTGGATAGGTACATGGTTCCGACTGAAGTATCCTCATCATTATCAACTTTGACACCATCTTCCTTGGCATCGATAGTCATGGTCGTACCAGTGATGTTGAGTTCATCATTGACATTAAAGGCATCGCCAACTGCTGTGATGGTATAGGTTCCGCCCGTGATGTGGAGGGTGTCGTTGGCCTTGATCCCGTTGTTCTTCTTGCCATCTACATTGAGAGTTCCTTTCCCGTTGATGGTCAAATCCACCTTAGAAAAGAGAGCTGCGTCTGCTTTTTCGTCGCTGTTAGAGCTTGAGTCAGAGAGACTGTTGGTGGTTCCCTCTGCTAGAGTCAAGTAGACATGGCCAGCTGATGTCGCAGATATAGCTGCATTGGTATTGGTCATGGTCGCACCTTTTAGGACTAGATGAACATCTGCCGACTTATCTGCCTCGATCTTGATCTGCACTCCGTCAGACTGACCTGAAATCACATAGGTTCCAGATTTTGTGATGGTCACTGTTGATTCAGAGACTGTCACCCCATCTCCAGAGACGTTTGCTGATGAGCCAGATAGCTCAATCTTAGAAGCTGTGCTTTCATCATAAGAGGTATCATAGTCCTTCTCTGTAAAATAGGATGATTGGTTTGTCTTTGTTGAAGTTGTTGTGGCACTATTTGTCGTTGCATTGGTATTAGATGTAGTTGTTGACTGGGAACATGCTGCCATCAGCACCATTGCCGTTAAACTCGTTGCGAGTAGGATCCATTTTTTTGATTTCATACCTTTTTCCTCTCCTTCGTATGATATAGCTAGACAGTCTACAGAAGATTTCTGAAACAAAACTAAAACTTTTCTGAAAGTTTCCTTAAATTCAGTTTCAGTTAAGTTTCGCTTAATAAAACTTTTAGAAATGTCCTCTAGACTTGTTCCAAGCAAGTTTACCTTGTTTAATCTATGATTTATCTGAAGGAGAAAGACTTATGAAACCCCTAGAAACAAGCTTTGAACGGATCGAAACCAAGTATATGGTTTCTAAAACAGACCTACACGATTTAATAGAAGATTTGAAAGACTACCTCGTCGAGGACGACTATCCGACTTCTACCATTTCCAATATCTACTTTGACACAGAAGATTTTCAGCTCATCCAAGACTCTCTGCAGGATCAGCATAAGAAGGAAAAAATCCGTATGCGGACCTATCTCGCGCAACCAAGCGCTGACAGCCCCGTCTTTCTAGAAATTAAGTCAAAAGATGATGCCGGTGTCGGTCACAAGCACCGCGTCCTATCCCAGTCAGATACCATCACCCAACTCATCACCAAAGGTTGGGGAGAAGGCCTGATCAAGGATAGCTTTCTGGTAGCAGAGATTCAAAAGCTACGTCAACGCTACAGTGAAGCTCTCAAACCACGTATCTATATTTCTTATGACCGTTTTTCACTAAAAGAAAAAAAGAAAATCCAAGGATTCCCCTACCAGAAAATTCGTGTCACTCTTGACCAAAACATGACCTATCGTGATAAACAGGTCAGCCTATTCGCTGACAAAAAAGGACTACCTCTCTTAGATGAAGATCTGATTATCATGGAAATCAAGGCACCTGGTGACAAACCGCAATGGCTACAGGATATCCTTGATAAGTATGGGCTGGTAGAGCAAAAATTCTCAAAATACTCCTGCGCCTACCATAAATCACAAGGACTGGCCTATGCCCCACAAACTATCGGAGAAAGTGTAGGTAATGCTTATGTCTAATCTTTTTAACTCTATTTTCAACGACGCAACCGCCACTGCTGACCCCCTCCAACTCCTACTCGCCCTTGTCGTCAGCCTTTTTCTAGGACTAGCACTCAGCTGGGCCTATAAACAACGGACTCTTTACACACGGGAATTTGTCATCAGTTTGACCCTTTTACCTTGTTTGATGACGCTGGTTATCTTCCTCGTCAATGGCAGTCTCGGAACGTCGATTGCAGTGGCAGGGACCTTTAGTCTCATTCGTTTCCGTTCTGCCACGAGTGGCTCTCGAGAGCTTATTGCTATCTTTCTAGCCATGATCATCGGTCTGGCGGCAGGGACGGGCTACCTTCTCTTGGCCGTACTCTTCACGGTATTTATCTTAGGTATTTGGCTCCTTTTGGAAAAACATCAGAGCAAGAGCAATCACCAACGTCGTAGACTATTAACCATCACACTTCCCAATAAAGAAGACCGCCTAGATACTATCCAGGTCGCGCTGGATCAATTTTGCACCGAGTCTGACCTCATCTCAGTAGATACCAGCAATGCTGGTGAATCCTTGCAAACAGTCTACGAAGTTGATCTCCATACTCAAGTAGACGACTTTCAACTGACGAGCTACTTGACAAGCAAGATTCCTCAGTGCGATGTCTCCTTGACCAAGAAAGCCAAAAAGAAGAAAAATCTATAAGACTAAGATAAAAATTACAAAAAGAACAGCCTAAGCTGTTCTTTTTAGTTTTCTTTTACTGGGATTTCCTTGATAACACGCGCAGGATTGCCAGCTAGGACGACATTGTCTCCAAAGGACTTGGTAATCACGGCCCCTGCTCCTGCAACGACGTTATTGCCCAGTGTCACTCCAGGAAGAACGATGACGCCACCTCCAGCCCAGAAATTGTCTCCAATGGTGATGGGCTTGCCGTATTCGACCCCTGAATTGCGTTCATCCGGATCCAGTGGATGAAGTGGGGTTAAAAACTGACAGTTTGGGCCAAGCATGGCGTTGTTACCGATGCGAATCGGACAAACATCTAGCATGGTCAAGTTCCAATTAGAATAAAAATTTTCCCCTAGATGAATATTGACCCCATAATCAACCACCAAGCGTGGATTGACATAGAGATTTTCCCCAGTTGACCCAAACCAAGTCTTGATAATATCCGCTCCCTTCAAGGGATCTTCTTCTCGGTTAAAGGTAGACTGTTTTTGGCGAGAAGCCTGCGCCAAGGTCCGTAATTCTGGGTCCGACGGACGGTAAAGTTCCCCTGCTATCATTTTCTGGTATTCGCTAGCCATCTTATCACCTCACACTTACTTTGGACTCATCATATCAAAAAGCCTTTGAAAGGTCAAGAATAGCCTGCTTTCTAGACTCTTGAAACTAATTCCCTCCCAAGTCAAAACAAGTTGCTTGACAAAAGATTTACTTCATGGTTTAATATACCCCATAAGGGTATGTTTGGAGGTGCCTATGTTTCACTTATTATTTACAAAAATTGACAGTATTTCTACCAGCGAGTTAGAAGCTAAACTCAAAGAACCAATTCAGCTACTGGATGTTCGGACGCCTATGGAATTCCGTAGAGGTCATATTAAAAACGCCAAGAATGTCCCTCTAACTGAAATTGGTTCCTATACACCTGCGACAAAAGAAACACTTTATGTCATTTGTCATTCTGGTGTACGAAGCAAACTAGCTGCGAAAAAGCTTAAGAAAAAAGGCTATGATGTTATCAATGTCCGAGGCGGTATGAGTGCTTGGACAGGTAAGGTCATCTAGAAGCATAAAATGGGCTACGCAGCCTTGAACCTTATCGAAGGTCTGAGCGATAATATCCAATGGTGTCAGCTCAAAGACAATCTGACTAAGGGCAAAAATCCCTAGATATACGGACAAGTGGCAAATTTCAGGGGAACGACCCAAGGTCGATACCATCCATATCCCCTAAATGAACTAGGGGAGAGCTTGGATGAACCAGACAAGAACCAAACCTACATCCTTAGCTGCCACAGTGTTTTGCGCAGCTAGATCACAGAGCGTATCCTCTAGCGGCAGGATTTACCGTCCAAAGCCTTGATGGCGCTTATTCACAATATAAAACGGCTAATCCAGAAGGAGTCAAATATGGAAACTAGTATCAGCATGGCTGACTTTTATGAAAAATACCTAAATGAAAATCTAATTCTTATCGATGTACGTGAAGTGCATGAATTCCAAGCAGGACATGCACCAGGTGCCAAAAATCTTCCGTTAAGTACCTTGGAGCAAGGTTACAAAGAACTCAAACCTGACCAGGAATACCATGTCATCTGTCAAGGTGGAGTACGCTCCGCATCTGCTTGTGAATTTCTAAGCGCCCAAGGCCTAACCGTTATCAATGTTGAAGGTGGTATGAATGCTTGGCCCGGTCAAGTAAAATAAGCAAAAAACCGATTAAGGAACTTAATCGGTTTTTTCATTTCTGCAACCCACTGATATAGGGTTCGTAACCCGTCGCTTCTAAAAAATAAGCAACTTTATGGTATCTAAAAAGAGGTTTTCTCATTGGTATTTGGGGGAACTCATCCGTTTGTCCGACATGATTTTTTTATCGAAATAGACTTAAATGCCTTTGTCTGCATTGCTTATCAATAGCAAATTAGTTTATTTCCGTTTAATCAGGTATCGGATGGCCTTTTCTAAGCGTTCCTTTTGAGCCTCGGGGTCGTCTAGTGGTTGGTTGATACAGCCAGTGAGATTTTCAGTAATGATCATCTCAATCACGCGCTCAACGCTAGATTTCACTGCTGTCAACTGCGTAACAATATCTGCGCAGTCACGATCTTCTTCAATCATCTTTTGAATCCCACGCAACTGGCCCTCTGAACGTTTCAAACGTGTTATATACTTCGAGTTTGTCATTGATTTATCCTTGGTCACTTTTTCTTCATTATATCTCGAATAAGGGGCTTTGTCAAAATTCACTTCCTGTCTGTATTTGTAGGAGGCAACCTCTCCTCTGTATCAGATAGAAAAGATTGATAAGCATGGAAATGGAAAAGAAACTCTGTCCTCCTTGAAGCTCGATGGGAAGTCACGTTTCCTTTCAACCAACTGACCTTTATGCGTATATCTTGGACAAATTGGACAAAAAGGCTAGGATCACTATCCCATAGACTAGAACTAGAGCCAGCCCAAATCCGATACCAAACCACTTGTAAAACTTGTCCATTCCGCTGTAACGTTCGACATAGGCCCTGGTCGGCTTGTCTGGATCATACCAGACTGTCAGCTCCGAATGAAGGGGGAAATGGGTCTGCATCAAGCGTTTGAAGGAAACAAAGGAGTTGCTGTAGCGAGTGATCGAAGGCGCTAGCATATCTTCTCTTGTATAGTCCTTTAAAAATTTAGTAGTCCCCCACGGAATTGTGACCGTTTTGAACATAAAATACTGCAAAGTTTTCTTATAAGAAATCCCATCCACCGTGTATTCGACGATAGGTGGATACCCCTCACGAAAACGACTATAGCCGATAACTGTTCCCTGTACGGATGACTTGGCAAGGCGGACCAACTTCTGATCTCGAAGATAGAGATAGAGAAAGGTCCCACACACAAATACAAAAGATAGGAAGATGACGATTGTCCCAACTATCAAACCAATCACTTCTTTATTCATATGAACACCTCCTGTTATTCTATACGGTAAAATCCCAAAACGAACTCGTCCAGAAGGACATTGAAGTCCTCGAGTCTACTCTTCGGATTTTTCTTTTGACTGTTTTTCTCTCAAATCTTTCACAGATTTTGATATGATATCTCTCACCTGTTCGTCAGTAAGTCCTGGAATCTGGTAATAAGGATTATTGGATTCGCTTTTTGACGGTTTTGTTCCTGAACTTTCGGTTTTAGAACTTTGTTCAGTCGAAGACGAGGATTTCGACTCTGAGGAACTGGATTCTTTGGTCTTAGAGGAACTGGACGACTCAGACTCTGAAGACTTGGACGTTTCAGGCGTGTTAAAATCAAGTTTAGGCGGCTTGTTTACTTGGACGTTCGGCTGTTTCACAGGTTTATAGAATAGCCCAAAAGACAACAGTAAGGCTATCAAGATCCCAATACCAGCCAAGGTTCTTTTATTGGCTTCAGCCGAGGGAACCTTTACTCCCTTTGTGCTGAGTATTTTCCATTCTGGATGCTCTTTTTCTATAGCTTTTTTCTGTCTCCTAAGAGGGCCAAGTAGAAAATGATTAAAAGGCACAATCGTTACCATAGCCACCGTTACAAGCGGGACATAATTGGAATGACTTGATACCAGTAGAACATCGAGTATAGCGAGAAGAATGAAGAGGAAACGCCCCACAAACTTACGAACTTGATGCTCTTTTTTGATTTGCAAATATCTCTCTTGTGACATTATCATTCCCTCTTTTCTATTTCTTCCCTAAATATTACTTTCCCCTGTTCATACTTTCGCACAGCTAAGAGCCAGCGGATTGGGTTGTTTTGGAATAAGAAAAGGTACAACAAGGCAGGAAAGAGACCTGCTAAAGGCGAGAAAAAGATTTGTATATCAAATGCCTCTTGCTTATTGAATGAGTCAATAGTGCCCGGAATTGCAGCAGCAAATATTACTATAGTAGTCATAAAAACTAGTAGCATGACAATCATAAAAGCCAACATTTTCGCAAACGTCGCTTTTTTCTCACTAAAATTTTCCCAGAACAAATTTGAATAAACTGCTTCTTTAAACTCTTTCTTTGTTGCTCCTTGGACTCGTTTCACTCCTTTATATAAGGCGACTTCCATCATCCATATAAATCCAAATAGGATAAAGGAAAGACAAAGAATAAAAATAGGAACCATCCCACTATTATAACGAAGGCCTGAGAAAATTGGTATTGCAACAAATCCTCCGAGTAAACCTAACAAAGAGAATATAGCAATTAAAGGAGCAATCCCCCTATTCGATCTCCTAGCCCCTTCTGTATTTAACAAGGCACTCTTATCTGCTACAAGAGCCTCTTTTGTTCGCGTATTATAGTAAACGGCCTTATCACCGCTCTGTCCAATAAAAATTATTTTTCTCATATAAAATCACCACAGTTTTCACTAATCACTATAATCAGAAACTTCAATTTTATCATAGGTTGTTGATAAAACATCACCATCACCAACCACTGGTAATGGTAATAGCGTTTCTCTCGTGTTTCTAGTTCTTCTCTTCCCTAAATAATACTTTCCCCTGCTTGTATTTTCGTACGGCTAAGAGCCAGCGGATTGGGTTGTTTTGGAACAAGAGCAGTACGACACTAATTGGGACGATCGTTGCTCCGATTGGCACCATGAACATAGAGGGCTCAAACCATTCATGTTCATAGTAGGGAATGAAGGTCCCAGGTATGGCAAAGAACACAACAATAACAAAAACAAATAGAAGAACGAGGATAACAAATAAATACAAGATGATTTTATCGACTGTTGGTTCCTTATCCGGAGATTTTTTCCAAAATTTACTACTCTCAACTGCTTCTTTAAACTGCTCTTCACTTGCTGGGACAAGCGACTTAGCCCCACTGTAGAACAGTTTTTCAAATCCATAAACACTTCCGATAAAAACGAAAAGGATAGCGGCTAGATGGATAGGTGCCATCCACTCACTCAATCTAAAGGGCGCTAGCAAGGAACGAAGCCAAATACCGATAATAGCAACTAGCAAGAAAATAAAGAAGACAACCCAAGGCCACTTGGATTTCTTTGAACTGATGGCACC
Organism: Streptococcus oralis SK610; assembly: GCF_000257455.1. Classification (GTDB taxonomy): domain Bacteria; phylum Bacillota; class Bacilli; order Lactobacillales; family Streptococcaceae; genus Streptococcus; species Streptococcus oralis_CB. The sequence goes on along the minus strand of NZ_AJKQ01000017.1, from coordinate 49,762 downwards.
GTCGGTTTCTGAAACGGTGCTAGATTCTGTCGTTAAAGCCTCTCTCGTCCTTGTGTTATAGTAGACGGATTGCAGGTTTCCTTGGCCTATATAAATGATTTTTCTCATCTTACATTTCTCCCTCTTTTCCTCGGCTATCGTCCTGTAATGTCTCTATCAGCTCTTTGAACAGTCGTTTGCGTGTTTTCATCCGAAAATCATAAACTATATATGTAAGAATACCAATCCCTAACATGTACATAAGTAAAAATTGAAAATCAGAAACAGTCAGATAACGATAGGCTGAAAAAATCGTTATTAAAACAAAAATGTAGCCAACTACTGTCAACGCCCTAGATTTTCTCCTAAGTGTTTTGATATTGGCTTTTGTCAGCCGGACTTTTCTAAATCTATCTGTCTTCATGTTGCGTCGGGTAGACTTGGCAAGGAGAATGGTCCCGAAAACCAAAAACAGAGACATCAGGATAAAGAAAATCAGATTGAAAGGGGATGAGACATCTCCAAAGGTTTGGTTGAGCAACTTTGACAGCCGTTGGAAGGAATAGATTGCAATAGGGGCTGCAATGGCTGAATAATTCATGCCTTGTTTTACACCGTAGAATACTTGATTCCCCAAATCATAATAGATAAAAGAGTCCTCCAGAGGGCCCATACTAATTAAATTTTTTACACTTGTGTCCATCTTATTTCTCGTCTCCTAAACTCAATACGGATGTTCAAACAGAGTTCTACTTTCTCTTAAAAGCATCGTGACGACGATTGCGAGTCGTCTAGCTTTTTCGGCATTTGCCTTCCTAGAGAAAGAAAAGTTTATTAGTATTATAGCATGAACCCCCAGAAAAGGGAAAATATCCCCGACCAATGCCTTTGCCAGAGCCAAGAAAGGTTTCGTCATTTCATAAAAAAGCGAACAAATCCGCATTCTAAAAACAGAATGCGAGCTTGTCCGCCTTTTTCTATGTATATGATGCGTTTTCCTCATCTCATCGTTCCAAGCGAATGCGAGTCACAATCCCATCTGGGTCTACAAGATCCAACTCACTCGAATTTAGCCACTTGATCGGTGCTTCTAGCTCTTGTGCTTGCCGAACGATGTCCAAGAGTTCTTCCTTGCTTTCGACCTCAAGGACATAGTAGGCCAAGCCTGGCAAGCCTTGCTCACGCGGAGCCAGCCCTTTTCCAGCCCATTCGTTGACAGCCAGGTGGTGATGGTACTGACCAGCCGCTATCCAACTAGCACTAGGAATGCTAAATTTATCTTCTAGTCCTAACACCTTTTGATAAAACTGGCTCGCCGCATGGCTATCCTTCACCGATAGATGGATATGCCCCATTCTCGTCCCTTCAGCTAGGATAAAGGGATCCACCTTTTCCCCTAACTCATAGATGTCCTGTGCCGCAAGGGCTTCGGTCACACCGATAATGCGACCGTCTTCTCGAATATCCCATGAAGACACTGGCTTATCACGGTAGAGTTCAATGCCATTTCCTTCCAAATCCTCTAGATAAATAGCCTCACTGTATCCATGATCTGCACCCCCAACCAGAGGAATCCGCAAATCACTTAGGTGTTTCAAGACATCTGCCAAGGCTTTTCGTGTCGGCAACAAAATCGCCAGATGGTAGAGCCCATAATGCTCCCTTACTTCGCCAGACTTTTCTGCCTGAATCAAGTGAACCAAGGCTTTTCGACCAAGTCCCAAAATCGCTTCTGTCTCTGTTTGGGATAAAATCTCCAAGCCAATAATCTGGTGATAAAAAGCCGTTTGACTCGTCAAATCCTTGACATTTAAAACCGCCTCTGCTAGATAAATGTGGCTTTGGTATGCATAAGTCATAGGGTTTCTCCTTTTATTTGTTGTAACTTTATGTATTACATCAATTATACACTATTGAGATAAAATGTCAACGAAGACAACTCAAAAGAGCTGGAAACCAGCTCTTCTTTTTATTTGACAACAAGCTCGTAGCGAGTTTTGCTGGTGAAAGTTTCCCCTGCTTTGAGAATGACTTGGTCTTTGAGGTCACTGTGAATGGCATCTGGTAAAGCTTGCGCTTCAAGGGCAATCCCATTGTGTTGCACCATTGGCTGGCCTCCGATGATGACACTCTCATCCACAAAGTTTGCTGTATAGACCACAAGGCAAGGGGCCTCTGTCTTGAACAGCAGGAAACGACCTGAGTTTTGGTCATAAAGGAAACCAGCATTGACATGACCTGCAGGAAGGGCAAATGGGTGATCCAAACCAGATACCAACTGGATTTGCTCATCTTCCTCTGCAAAGATGTCCTTCAACAAAGCTCCATTGTAGATGTGTTTAACCACATCACGAGTAGCATCTGGAGTCTTTGTCGGAACACCGTCGGGAGCGATTGGGTAAATGCCCTCCGTATTTAGTTGGAAGACATGGCGGTCAACTGTCTGCGTGAAATCACCAGATAAGTTGAAATAGCTGTGGTTGGTTGGATTGACAAGCGTATCCTGATCTGTCGTTACCTTGTAGCTGACTTCGTAGGCACCAGTTTCTTCCAAGTGATAGCTGATCCAGATCTTGAGATTACCAGGAAATCCTCCTGTCCCATCTGTACGCTCTGTGTAGAGGGTCAAGCCATGGTCGCTTACCTCAGTCAATTCAAACAAGCTCGCATCCCAACCTGTTGAGCCACTGTGGTTACAGTTGCTAGCGTTGTTGACTTCAAGATTATAGGTCTGACCATTGAGCTCAAATGTTGCACCTGCAATACGACCCGCTACAGGACCCACACTAGCTCCATGCTTGGGACTATTGCCTACATAGCTTTCAAAATCATCAAAGCCCAAGATAACATTGGCAAAATTTCCAGCCTTGTCAGGTGTGACATAGCGCAAAATGGTCGCACCATAGGTCATGACTTCAAGCTGGTAACCACCATCAGTCTCAAAGCGATAAGCCAAGACATCCTTGCCCTCATGATTTCCAAATACACGTTCTGTGTATGCTTTCATTCTTCTCTCCTTTGATCCATTTCTCTTAAGTAAACAAACCATAGAGAGTGTCTCACCATCTATGGTTGTAGTTTCTATTTTCAGAATCCTTTGTCAGAAAACCTTAAGTAGCTTCTTAACAAAAGGGTATTCTTCTATTCTTGTTTTTATGCTTCCACACGTTCTTTCCATGAAGTCGCTGTTGTTTGAAGAACCTTGTTGAGTTCGTCAATGTTCTCAAATCCAGTTGTGCGTAGCCATTCACGAGCTGCTGCTTCACCGTCTTTGATGTAGGCTTCAACTGATCCAGCCCAAGTTGCACGGCCGCAAAGAACACCGTTGAAGTTTGCGCCTGATTCGTGAGCAAAGACAAGGGTTTCTTGGAAGAGTTTAGCTGATACACCCGCACTTAAGTAGATGTAAGGAAGATTTGTTGCTTCGTCTTGCGCTTTGAAGAAAGCTGCTGCTTCTTCGCGTGTATGCACGATTTCACCATCGCTAAATCCTTCAACATATTTAACATTGACTGGAACTTCTACTTTCAAGACATCGATGTTAAAGCGTGGGTCTGAGAAGACTTTCATGGCACCGATAACCTTGTGAGGTTTCACTTTAGCGTATTCTGCAGAACCTGCGTCAGCGATTTTTTCATCGTAAGCCAAGATTTCAAGGAAGAATGGAATGTCTTCTGCCACACACTCAGAACCAATGCGTTCGATGTAGGCTTGTTTTTGCTGGTTGAGTTCGTCAGAGCTATCTACGTCATAGTAAAGCAAGAACTTGACAGCATCTGCACCTTGTTCCTTGATGCGTTTGGCAGACCAAACATCCAAGCAGTCAGGCAAGCGTTTAGTGCTTGTTGTGTCGTAGCCAGTTTTCTCATAAGCAAGGAGAAGACCAGCATTAGCATCAAGCGCTTTTGTAGCTGGGAGACCATACTCTGGGTCTAGAAGCATAGAGGATGCGTATTTTGTCAATTCATCTGCAACCAATACTTTGAGTTCTTCCATTTGAGCCACTGTTGGCTCTTCTGTTTGGTATTGAGCCATGAGGCGTTTCAAAGCACCACGTTGGTCAAAGGCAAGAGCTGAGATAATGCCGTTCTCGTCAGAGAGTTTTTGTAAGCAAGCTACTTTATTGGGACTTAATTGTAATTTACTCATAGATACTTCCTTATTTTTGATAGTCATGAATGATCACACCTTGTACCACACGGTTTACTGTACCTGTAGGAGACGGTGTATCTGGTTTATTTTCTACCTTGAGTGAAGTCAATAGAGCAAAGAGTTGGGCATAAACGATGTAAGGGAAGACACGGTAAATATCGTTCAAGACACCGCCACAACCAAGTGCTACTTCTTTGACATTTTCAAGACCAAAGGCTTGATCACTCAAGAGCACAACACGACGAGCAATCTGATCACCAGCCACTTCACGAACCAAGTCCAAGTCGTACTTGCGAGTGTAGTCTGTCGTTGTACCAAAGACCAAAACAACTGTATCTTCGTTGATCAGTGATTTTGGACCGTGACGGAAGCCGACTGGGCTTTCATACATGGTCGCAACTTGACCAGCTGTTAATTCCAAAATCTTGAGCTGAGCTTCATGAGCAAGTCCAAAGAAAGGACCAGCGCCCAGGTAGATAACACGGTTAAAGTCAAGGTCTACAAGCTCTTTGACATCTGCTGCATTGTCTAGAACCTTACGCGCAAGACTAGTCACAACTTCAAAACGTTTAGCTTTCACAGCAAATTCTGTAGGATCAAAGACCAAGAGAGCTATCAACATCATAGACGTAAAGCTAGAAGTCATGGCAAACCCTGCGTCATTAGAGGCAGCTGGTTGCAAGAGCAAGAGATTGCGGTCATCACCATGGGCTTGAAGCGCTAATTTCCCTTCTGCAGCACATGTAATGGTCACTTGATAGAGGTCATCCACCAAGGCTTTGGCCAAATCAACCGTCGCGACACTTTCAGGTGAGTTCCCACTACGAGCAAAAGATACAAGGACAGTTGCCACATCTTTTTTCAGATAGGTTTCTGGATTGGCAACAATATCAGTTGTCGCAATGGCATTGAAATTCCATTTGCGTTCGTCATAGACTTCCTTAAAGTATGGTACCAAGGTATCTCCCACATAAGCAGAAGTACCAGCACCCGTCAAGATGACCTTGATATAGTCATGTTTATCAGCGATACCTTTCAGAAAGGCTGCAATTTCTTCCCGTTTCGCTTGGTAGGCTTCAAAAGCTTCTTTCCATACATCAGGCTGTTGGTAGATTTCACGAGTCGTAATTTCTGCACCCAGTTCAAGTAATTCTTCTTTTGTGTAATTTAGCATAGAGTTCCTCTAATCTATTGTTGTTTCATTCCTATTGAAAATATGGGAATGGGAGTGACTCCCATTCCCATGTATATTCTATATAAGATGCTCTAAGTCACATCTTATTCATCTTCGTCATCATCGAAGCCCGCTAACAAATCATTGACTTTCACAATGCTTTCTGCAGCACGGCTCTTGTAGTCCGCATCTGCACCTGTAAGGCTGGCATTGATAAATTCAATCACCATTGGAAGATTCATCCCTGCGTAGAGTTCAATGTCGCGACCTTCCATAATCAAACGGCTTACCACGTTACATGGTGTTCCACCGAGAAGGTCCGCAAAGACTAGGAAATCATCCAATCCTTCGATAGCAGCTTCAAATTTTGCAGTAAATTCTTCTGGGCCATCTTCTGGAAGAAGAGCCACTGCATGAATGTTGTCCTGTGGACCCATGATCATTTCAGTGCTACCTTTAAGTTCTTCACAGAAACGACCATGACTCACCAAAATTAATGATTTGCTCATAAATTATGCGCCCATTCCAAGCAAGAATTTACCGATGAATGAAAGACCTACTGCAAGAACGATAATGATACCGATCGCTTTAGTAGAGTTCATACCTTTCTTACCAAGCAACCAGAAGATAAAGGCAGTAAAGATTGCTGGAAGCAAGCGTGGGAAGATTGAGTTCAAGATGTCTTGGAAGTCAATCATCTTTTCACCGATTGGCAATTTGTAAGAAATGTCAAAGTTGATCATTGTTGCTACAAGAGCACCCATCATGAAGACACCAAGTACAGATGCAGCGTCAATCAAAGCTGTCAAGGTACTTTGCATGTTGTTGATAAGGTTAACCCCTTCTTTGTAGGCAAATTCCAATTGTTTCCAACGGAAGATGTCATATGCAACTGCAACTGCGATCCAAAGGAAGATACCCCATGGTTGGCCAGCGATAGCCATAGTTGCTGCGATAGATCCCATGATAGCAGGTACAAGTGAACCAAAGATTGTGTCTCCAAGAGGAGCGAATGGTCCCATCAAACCTGTCTTGATACCGTTAACGGCATCTTTTGAACCTACACCATCTTTTTCTTCCATGGCAAGGTCAAAACCAGCGATAATTGTGTGGAAGAATGGAGAAGTATTGAAGAATTGAGTATGAACTTTCATCATTTCTTTCAATTCAGGAGTTCCATCCCCATACATTTTACGCAATTGAGGCAAGATCATGTAAAGGTAGCCAGAAGCTTGCATACGTTCGTAGTTCCAACCTAATTGGAAAGTAAACAAGCTACGTTTGTTGATTTGATTAAAATCTTCTTTTGTAAGTTTGTAATTAGAATTCGTCATCTTCGATTTCCCCACTTTCTGATGGTGTAGAAGGTGCTGCTACAGCTACTTTTTGGCTGTTCTTAAAGTGAACAACTGCAAGGAAGATACCTACGATAGAGATACCAATCATAGACAAACCTTTGAAGTTGTTAGCAAAGCCAATCTTTTCAGCAACATCAGCAGGAAGAGTACCAAGGATACCCGCAACAGCTCCACCAAGACCTGTTACATATGAGTAAAGAACAGTCAACATAGCTGTCAAACCGAATCCCATTGCAAGGTAGTGAAGGTTACGTTTAACTGGAAGGTAACGAAGCAAGATAGCGAATCCAAGACCTGGAAGCATACGACCTGCAAGTGTCAAACCGTCTGCAACCCATTGGTATTCTTTAACAAGGTTTACAACACCTTGTACGAATTCTCCACCAAAAGCAAGGGCGAAGAATACTGGAAGGGCACGAGAAAGAGCCCATGGAAGCGCACCAAGTAGGTAGTTGCGTTCGATACCATTGTAGTCAAAGCGTTCGATCGCAGCATCAATGCGGTGTGCAAAGAATGTAGTAGTCATACGTCCAAGAACGTCGAAGTATGTCAAAAGTGCTGCTACTGGTACAGCGATTGTTGTAATCGCAAGATCTGTATCAATACCTTGAGAGATAGAGAATGCTGTTGCAAGAACCGCACCAGAAGTTGCGTCGATACGAGAAGCACCACCGAAGGTACCAACCCCGAGAACGAACAACTGCAAGCTACCACCGATAAACAAACCAGTTGTCACATCTCCCATGATCAAACCAGTAATGAAACCAGCGAATACAGGGGAACCTGCAGATGAAACGATTGTCAACTCATCACAGATTTGATAAGCTGAGTACAAAGTGAGAAGTAAAATTTGCCACCATTGTATCATAACAATGACCTCCTAAAAATTTTTTCCTATTTTAATAAGCTCAAAAAGTCTGAAACTGGATCATTTGGAACCATTTGAGCAGTGAGTTTCACACCTTTTTCTGCTAGTTTGTGGAAATCTTCCACATCCTTGTCTACCACGTTGATAGAACGTGTGATAGAGCGAGTTTCTGGTGTTTGAGACATATTACCAACGTTGAGTGTTTCAAGCGGAACACCTGCTTCGACCAAACCAAGGAAACGGTCTGGTTTACGTGCAACGATAAAGAGACGTTGGCTATCGTATTTACCAGCAAGGATATTTGCTGCTGCTTTCTCAACTGGCAAGATACTGAGTTTCACACCTGGTGGTGTCGCAAGTTTCAAACCACTCTTTTCAATATCGTTGTTAACAACTTCGTCGTCTACAACCATAATGCGTGAAACATTTAGTTTTCCAGCCCAAAGATTGGCTACTTGACCGTGGATCAAACGTCCATCGATACGGCATCCTACAATTGTCATAAGTTTTCCCCCTTTATGTGTTTTAGTGTAGGTTTACGAGTTAAATGAATCTCTTCTTTATATTCGCCCTCAGTTTCAAAGATGATGATGCGGTTAGCACCTTCCTTGAGATAGCTATGAGGGATATAAAGTGAGAGGGTCGGGCCGACGTTCCAGAAACGTCCTAAGTGACGCCCGTTGACAAAGGCAACTCCCTTACCAAACTCAGACAAGTCTAAGTAGGTATCCTTCGGCTCTTCAACAGTAAAGTTGAAAGCGTAAAAGGCTGGTTGTCCTTCTGTCCATCCTTTTGAAAAATCAATCTTCTCAGGATTATCCAGTGGCAGTGGATATTGTTTCCAATTCAGTAAGAAATGTAGATCTTTGCAGACACCTGTACGAATTCCTTTACGTTGCGTATCTGCCAAGAACTTATGACCGTAGTTGACACGCCCCATATTTTCAATCAAGATGTCAATCTCTGAAAAGCCTTCTCGGTTGCCCTGACAGTAGATGTCTTCACCAATCTCTGTCTGGTATTGAGTAGCAATCCATTGACCATCTACAAAGAGTTGAGCTCGATCACGTCCATCGATGATACGGAGGCGTTCCTCTTCTGCATCCCAACTTGCCTCAGTGCGGTAGAGAAGGTAGCCATAACTTTGACCAAGTTCTTCCATCGCTTTTGGATAGAGGCTTTCAGTAGGACTGGAGAGACTATCCAGAGTTTCAAACAAGGAAACTTTTTCGACCAATGGAATGGACCCTAGCTCCATGCTTTCCTTATAGAGTGGTTCCAACTGTGGATACTCTGGGAAGTGGGTTGCCATCATCTTCTTGACTGCTAGGTATTTAGCAGTTGGATTTCCTTCTTCATCGAGAAGGGCATCATAGTCGTAAGATGTGACTTGTGGCAAATCCAGAGTTCCTCGAGCCGAGCAACCATTCATGAAACCAAAGTTTGTTCCGCCATGGAACATATAAAGGTTGATGGAGCCTTGCTCTAACACCTCTCGAACAGCTTCTGCCAATTCTTTAGGATCACGAGTGATGATGGGTTCTTTCCAACGGTTAAACCAGCCATCCCAGAATTCCATACACATGAGAGGCCATTTTTTGCCATACTCATCAAAGAATTCCTGCATCTGTGAAAAGTTATACGGAGCTTTAGAACCGAAGTTCCCTGTCACAAAGAGGTCGTCTTCGATCAAGGTTCCGGCCTTCAGAGTAGCCCTCCATGGACCATCTGAAGTAAAGAGTGGGCAATCAATCCCTCGGTCTTCCATCAATTTCCGAATCGCTCGTAGATAAGACTTATCTTCTCCATAAGAGCCATATTCATTTTCGACTTGCATCATGAGAATGTTTCCGCCATTATCCAGCAAGCGAGGCACAAGCCTTGGCAATAATTGGTCATAATAGCGAGCAACAGCCTCGATGTAGGCCGGGTCGGACGAGCGAATTCGCACGTCCTTGGTCAAGAGCCAAGCCGGCAAGCCACCAAATTCCCATTCCGCACAGATAAATGGAGACGGGCGTACAATGGCATAGAGACCCAAATCTTGTGCAATTTGAAGAAATCTCTCCAAATTTCTGGCACCTTCAAAATCAAACTCCCCTTCAACAGGTTCGTGTAAATTCCAAGCTACATAGGTCTCGACTGTATTAAAGCCAAGCGCCTTTAAGTTATAGAGAGAATGATACCAATCCTCTGCTGGAATCCTAAAATAATGAATGGCGCCGGACAAAATCTTGAACGGTTTTTCGTCTAAATAGAAATCGTCCTCAATTTTAAATCTGGTCATGTTATTACCTCTGACGAATTAAGTTTGCGCTTTCATTTATTATAATATTAACTATAATCAAATCTTTTGCATTTGTCAATAGGTTTTTAGAAAATTATTTAAAATTTTTCTATTTTTTTACTTACCGTTTACCGAAATTATCTAAAAATAGCATGAAAACGATCTTTTTATGTATGATAATTCACAAGAACATCAAATGAATTTTTTTACATGTAAAATAACATTTTTAGTCTATTATTTTAATTTTTTGACCTTAATACTACTCTTTTCTTTATATTTGTGGTAAAATCAAAATTGGAGAAAGAGAATCGAGGTGAAATTTATGGCTATTCCTAAATACCAATATATTAAAGATGAATTAAAAAACAAAATCATCTCTGGTCAATTTGCAAGTGGAGATAAATTTTATACAGAAGCCGAATTGATCGCGATGTACGATGTGAGTTCAATCACAGTTGTTCGTGCCTTGAACGACCTTGCTAAAGACGGCTACATTGTCCGCCAACAAGGTAAAGGTACTTTCGTTTCACGTGCCCGCAAGCACAAACTCGTTGAGTTTTCAGATGTCGAAATCTTTGAAACAAAAGACGATAAAGTTACTGTCCTTTCTATCGAGCGCGGAAACAAACTTGAATATTTAGATAAACTTGGACTGCGTGGAGATCAATTCTACTATAAGATTGAACGTATTCGTCAGACAAACGATGTGACATACATCTACCACACATCTTATATTCCTGAACAATACATCAATGCCAACTATCCAAATCTTGATTATTATAGCTCTATCTATACACGTTTCAAATTGGATTACCGCATTCACATGAGTGATGAACATTTTGAGGAAATCAACGAAATCGCATTCCCAACACCAGAGCATGCTGCTTCTGTACTCGGAATCGATACACAATTCCCAACTGTCTTCCAAACGAAGACTACAAAACTTGAGGCCACTGGCCAAGTCCTTGCCTATAGTGAAACTTATAAGCGAGCAGACTACTACAAAATCAAATTCATCTCATGCAACCGAGGTCATTAAGAAAAAGCCTGAGCCTAGCTCAGGCTTTTTCTATATTCATTATAGCACGAGAAAGAAGTTGGGAAAACGCTATAAAGGTCTCTTATTTAATTAGTAGCATTTTTACTAAAAACAAGGTAAAATTTCGTTTGGTTTTTCCTCTATTTTATGCCTTATTAGCAAATTTCTCCTAAATCTTATGATTTCCTCTATTTATTATAGTTCTTATATAAACCCACTTGACATTTTACTCCTTAGATAATAAAATAAAATTGGTTTTATGTAAACGCTATCATATATGATAATAACAAGGAGGTTTTGTCATGAAACTAGAAAAGAAACAGCGCTTCTCCATTCGTAAATACGCGGTTGGGGCAGCTTCTGTACTTATAGGATTTGCTTTTAGCACACAAGTCGTATCTGCCGACGGGATTACTCCAGCTCCAACAGCTGAAGAAACTGTTCAAACTATTCAGGAGAGTCCACAAGCAGTCAAAGAAACTGTAGACTCCAAAGTTCCAGAAAAACTGGAAGAAAAGGCTGACAAACCTGTAAAAGAGGAGGTCAAAGAAGACCAGGAGGATCCTCGAACAGTTGCTCCAAAAACAGAAGAGTCAAGCGCACCAGTTGTGACAGAAAATGCTACTCCAACTCCTACTGCCGAGAAAGAGAGCCCTGCCCCAGCTGAAACTCCTGCTGAAAGCACTTCTTCAGAAAAGAAAAATGAAGCCGTCACACCTGCAGTAGCCACTCCTAGCACGGAACGAGCAGCTCAGGTAAATGAAAAACTGGCAAAACGAAAAATGATCTCAATCGACGCTGGACGCAAGTATTTCTCTCCAGACCAACTCAAAGAAATCATCGACAAAGCCAAACACTACGGTTATACTGATCTTCATCTACTAGTTGGAAATGACGGCATGCGTTTTATGTTGGACGACATGAAGATCACAGCAAATGGCAAAACCTATGCCAGTGAAGATGTCAAACGTGCACTCGAAAACGGAACTGATGCCTACTACAAGGATCCAAACGGCAACCATTTGACAGAAAGTCAGATGACGGACTTGATCAACTATGCTAAAAATAAAGGCATTGGTCTCATCCCAACTGTAAACAGCCCTGGTCACATGGATGCGATTTTGCATGCCATGAAAGAATTAGGTATTCAAAAACCGAACTTCAACTACTTTGGTAAGGAATCTGCTCGTACCGTTGACCTTGATAATAAAGAAGCGGTTGCATTTACCAAAGCTCTGATCGACAAGTATGCTGCTTACTTCGCTGGCAAATCTGACATCTTCAATATCGGACTGGACGAGTACGCCAATGATGCTACAAACGCTAAAGGCTGGACTGTCCTTCAAACACAAGGAAAATATAGTAAATTCATCACTTACGCTAATGACCTTGCTCGCATCGTCAAATCTCACGGCCTTAAACCAATGGCTTTCAACGATGGCATTTACTACAATAGTGATACTAGTTCTGGTACTTTTGACAAAGACATTATCGTTTCTATGTGGACTGGTGGATGGGGCGGATACGATGTCGCTTCTTCTAGATTTCTAGTTGAAAAAGGCCACCAAATCCTTAATACCAACGATGCTTGGTACTATGTTCTCGGACGAAATGCCGATGGCCAAGGCTGGTACAACCTTGACCAAGGGCTCAACGGTATCAAGAGCACTCCAATTACTTCAGTACCAAAATCTGAAGGGGCGGATATCCCGTTCATCGGCGGTATGGTAGCTACTTGGGCAGATGACCCAGCTCAACGTTATTCACCATCACGCCTCTTCAAACTCATGCGTAGCTTCGCAAATGCCAACGCTGAATACTTTGCTGCCGACTATGAGTCTGCTGAGCAAGCCCTTAAAGAAGTGCCAACAGACCTTGACCGCTATACTGCAGAGAGTGTCGCAGCTGTCAAAGAAGCTGAAAAAGCCATTCGCTCACTCGACAGCAACCTCAGCCGTGCCCAACAAGGCACCATTGACCAAGCAATCGCAAAACTCCAAGAAGCTGTAAGCAATTTGACCTTCACACCAGAAGCTCAAAAAGAAGAAGACGCAAAACGCGAAGTTGAAAAACTTGCCAAGAACAAGGTAATCTCCATCGATGCCGGACGTAAGTACTTCACACTTGACCAACTCAAACACATCGTAGACAAGGCGAGCGAGCTCGGCTACTCTGATGTGCATCTTCTCCTAGGAAATGATGGACTTCGCTTCCTCCTTGACGACATGACCATCACAGCTAACGGCAAAACTTATGCAAGCGATGATGTCAAGAAGGCCATCATCGAAGGAACAAAAGCTTACTACGATGATCCAAACGGAACTACTCTTAGTCAAGCTGAAATCACTGAATTGATCGAGTACGCAAAATCAAAAGGCCTCGGACTCATCCCAGCAATCAACAGCCCAGGTCACATGGATGCCATGCTCGTCGCTATGGAAAAGCTTGGAATCAAGAATCCTCAAGCCAACTTTGACAAGGTATCCAAAACAACTATGGACCTTGAAAACGAAGAGGCGATGAACTTTGTCAAAGCCCTCATCGGCAAGTACATGGACTTCTTTGCAGGCAAGACTAAGATCTTTAACTACGGTACAGACGAGTATGCCAATGATGCCACCAACGCTCAAGGCTGGTACTACCTCAAATGGTATGGACTCTATGGTAAGTTTGCTGAGTACTCTAACACCCTTGCTGCTATGGCTAAAGAAAGAGGCCTTCAACCAATGGCCTTCAACGATGGTTTCTACTACGAGGACAAGGATGATGTTGAGTTTGACAAGGATGTCATCATCTCTTACTGGTCTAAGGGATGGTGGGGTTACAACCTTGCAACGCCTCAGTACCTAGCAAGCAAAGGCTATAAACTCCTTAATACCAACGGAGACTGGTACTATGTTTTAGGCAATCACAAAGCAGACGAAGCCTACCCACTATCAAAGGCGATTGAAAACTCTGGTAAAGTGCCATTTAACCAACTTGCTTCTACCAAATATCCAGAAGTAGACCTTCCTACTATTGGTAGTATGCTTGCTATCTGGGCAGATAAACCAAGTGCCGAGTACAAGGAAGAAGAAATCTTTGAACTCATGACTGCCTTTGCAGACCACAACAAAGACTACTTCCGCGCTAACTACAATGCACTCCGTGAGGAACTTGCTCAAATCCCTACTAACTTGGAGGGATACAGCAAAGAAAGTCTTGATGCCCTAAATGCAGCTAAAGAAGCTCTCAACTACAACCTCAACCGTAACAAACAAGCCGAGTTAGACGCTCTCGTAGCCAAACTCAAGGCAGCCCGCCTAGGCCTTAAACCAGCAGCAACCCACTCAGGAAGCCTCGATGAAAACGAACTAGCTGCCAATGTCGAAACCAAACCGGAACTCATCACAAGAGCAGAAAAGATTCCTTTTGAGGTTATTAAAAAAGAAAATCCGAACCTCCCAGCTGGTCAGGAAAAAATCATCACACCAGGTGTAGAGGGCGAACGCACTCATTACATCTCTGTCCTTACTGAAAATGGGAAACAAACAGAAACTGTCCTAGATAGCCAAGTAACCAAAGAACCTGTGACCCAAGTGGTTGAAATCGGCGCCCCTATTACTCACAAAGGGGATGAACACGGTCTTGCTCCAGCCGCAGAGGCAAAACCAAGACTGGACATCCAAGAGGAAGAGATTCCGTTCACTACCGTGACACGTGAAAATCCGCAATTACCACTCGGACAAACGCAAATCGTCGTTGCTGGAGTAAATGGTCGCCGTACGATTTTCTACTCTGTCAGCACCACTGCTGACGGCAAGGAAGAAAGAATCCTTGTCAATAGTGCGGTATCGCAGGAAGCGGTCGCTCAGGTGGTCGAAGTCGGAACTGCCGTTGAGAAAGCTGAGCAAGCTGAAACAACTACTAGCAAAGCAGAAGAAAAACAACTCCCTGCAACAGGAAGCCAAGAATCTGCAGGCTTGGTCGCAGTAGGACTCATGGCCACACTAGCAGCCTACGGACTCACTAAGAGAAAAGAAGATTAAGCCCCTTCGACAAGCATACAAAAAAGCGAGATTGAATCTCGCTTTTTATTGTTAGGATTAATCACCGAGTCCGATACGTTCAAAGATATCATCCACACGTTTAGTGTAGTATGCAGGATTGAAGATTTCGTCGATTTCTTCTTGAGTCAGGCGTGATGTCACTTCTGGATCTGCTTCTAGCAGTGGTTTAAAGTCTACTTGGTTATCCCAAGAGTAAGCCGTTTTCGGTTGAACAAGGTCGTAAGCTTGCTCACGGGTCATGCCTTTTTCAATCAAGGTCAACATAGCACGTTGGCTGAAAATCAAACCAAATGTAGAGTTCATGTTGCGGATCATGTTTTCTGGGAAGACTGTCAAGTTCTTGACGATATTGCCAAAACGGTTGAGCATGTAGTCGATCAAAATGGTCGTATCTGGTGTGATGATACGCTCAGCTGATGAGTGAGAGATATCACGTTCGTGCCAGAGGGCAACATTCTCATAGGCCGTAATCATGTGACCACGGATAACACGCGCCAGACCTGTCATGTTCTCAGAACCGATTGGGTTGCGTTTGTGAGGCATTGCTGAAGACCCTTTCTGACCTTTAGCAAAGAACTCTTCCACTTCACGTTGTTCTGATTTTTGCAGACCACGGATCTCCGTTGCCATACGCTCGATTGAAGTCGCGATACTCGCAAGAACTGCAAAGTACTCAGCGTGAAGATCACGAGGAAGGACCTGTGTCGAGATTTCTTGAGCACGGATACCCAATTTGTCGCAGACGTATTGCTCTACAAATGGTGGGATGTTGGCAAAGTTCCCAACCGCACCAGAAATCTTACCAGCTTCCACACCAGCAGCCGCATGCTCGAAACGCTCGATGTTACGCTTCATTTCACTGTACCAAGTCGCTAATTTAAGACCAAAAGTTGTCGGCTCAGCGTGCACACCGTGGGTACGCCCCATCATGATGGTGAACTTGTGCTCCTTAGCCTTGTCAGCGATGATGTTGGTGAAGTTTTCAAGGTCACGACGGATGATGTCATTGGCTTGCTTGTAGAGATAACCATAGGCAGTATCTACTACGTCAGTAGAAGTCAAACCATAGTGAACCCACTTGCGCTCTTCACCAAGAGTCTCAGAAACCGCACGTGTGAAAGCCACCACATCGTGACGCGTCTCCTGCTCAATCTCTAAAATACGATCGATGTCAAAGTCCGCCTTTTCGCGAATCAAAGTCACATCTTCCTTAGGGATTTCTCCCAATTCAGCCCATGCCTCGTCAGCCAAGATTTCCACCTCAAGCCAAGCACGGTATTTATTTTCTTCACTCCAAATGTTCGCCATTTCGGGGCGAGAGTAACGGTTGATCATAATTAAGATACCAAGGGCGACTAGAAAGCAACTGAATTTTAGGAAACCAACGACAGACGCTTGCGTCCTAGGAGATTTATCTAAATTCCGAGCTGTCTGCCCGGGTTCAGTTCTGCAAACTAGATGCCCATTTCCTTTCTTTGTTTACAATTAGGAAGTCCATAGCCCGTATTCAGTTTTGATGAATACGAGTTCCCTTGTTCCTTCCTATATTTTTAGCTTATTTCGAGCGTTTAAACAACTACTGAAAATTTTAATTTATTTTCTTAAAACCAAGTATCTTTGCTAAAATTGAATCAATCTCCCAAGAGATTTTTAAGTCCAGAATAATTTCATCATCAATGACTTTAGATTTTTGAATAATATCATCATTGAAATCTAACCACAGATTATGATTTGATTTTGTTATATTCGATGCAAAGTCTTTAAAATTTTCAAATTGATGTTCATCTGCAAATATAAATCTAATAGTTTTATCATCAAGATAATCATATGACATAGCCCATTGGTTTATAACCTCTTGACAAATCAATTCAATCTTCTCATATTGAATTCTTTCAAATTCAGTATCTTTTTTAAACAAAGACAACTCTGTCTCATTGTCTGAATATGTCAATGTTCTATCCCAATTTATCACAATATTATCTTCTAATTCACTCTGTTCAATACCCAGTTCTAATAAAAACGTCCTTAACCAAAGTATAGGTGCATTTTCTACGTGATAAAACAGATTTTCAAACATCCATTTTTCATCTTCAATTTGTGTTAGAATCTCTTCAGCATGATAATCTAAACATGCTGAAAAATATTTTTTTATTTGTCCATAGAGCTCATTTCCTGAAACCATATATGTGTTGAGAACCCTCTCTAATCTATCATAAAGATCTTGATGCTCTCTTTCGTCAAGAAATGAAAGAGATGGGCCACTTTCATATTTAGCTTCATAGATGAATTTTTCACGACAAATATCTAAAATTTTATAACCTGCAGCTAATTTTTTTAAGTAAGGCGAGACACTAAATCCAATATTTTTATGGTAATTCAACTCATATTGTTTAGCGATATCATCTAGCTTAAATTTAGTCGCAAAATAAACATCTTTAGTAGCTTGGTTTAAAATATTCTCTAGTTCCTCAGGAGATAAATCTTCTGGAAATCCGTCCTCTAAATCCGAACTAAGGTAATCTAAGTCTTCAGACAGAGTTTCTCTAGCTTCTTTCAATAAACTTAAAGCACAATTAATACTTATTCTTTTGTCAACATCCTGCCTTAACATCTTTTTGACTATATTATCAAGTTTAAATAAAAATGGATACTCATCACTTATTAACCGAGGATTGTCACCGTGAGCGACTCTTTTAGTGAAACACTCATTAATAATTAATCCAAATGAATAAATGTCCGCTGCTCGAGTCACATTTTGAGCATTACCTTTAATATATTGTTCAGGAGCCAGATATACTCTGTTATTTAACAAATCATTTTTCTTAGTTAGATTAGAATCTTTGAAATGTGCAATACCAAAATCCGTTAAAACTAGATGTCCGTCGTCTGCAATCAATACGTTTTCTGGCTTTAAATCCCTGTGTATAATACCTTTGCTATGAATGTACTTTAAAGCTTCTCCAAGTTCAATAATAATGTTAAAAATCTGCTCATAATCTAATAATTGGGGAATGATCTTTTTTAAATCATTTTCATAGAATGGCATGATACTGTACTGAACTTCTTCACCATCAATCAATAACTCTCCATAATTAGGTTTGATAACATTGGGATGATCTAATTCTTGAACACTTTCAATTTCCTGTTTATATCTTTTAACTCTATCCCTTCTTAATTCTTTAATAATTTTGATAGCATAAAGATTTTGTTCTTTCTCCGCTTTGTATACAGTACCTTCTCCACCTTCTTTTGGATCTTCACCACTAATAGTATAGCCAAGTTCTAAAAGTTTCTTTTGTAATTTTTTTAATTTTACCATTTTTTCAAACTCTTCTTTCCCAATCCATACAGACGGGTAGTGATCTAGTGTATTCAAATCAGTATCCAATGGCAAATCATAAATTGCTAAATAGTTTTCGGGGTATTGAGCAACTAGCTCTTCATACTTAGCCTTCACTTTTTCGTGATTGTTACTAGCATACAAAACTTCTATAACTGCTCCAGTCTTATCCTTCTCAACAAAAGCATTGACAATGATTTGAATCATAGATTTTCTCCATTAAATTCTAAAAATTTTCTTCTTCCTCAGGATCTTCGTAAGCAAAAAATTCAATCGAAAGTTTTATAGGACGGCTCGTTAATCCAAAACTCTTTATATA
Organism: Streptococcus oralis SK610; assembly: GCF_000257455.1. GTDB lineage: Bacteria > Bacillota > Bacilli > Lactobacillales > Streptococcaceae > Streptococcus > Streptococcus oralis_CB. Next base: position 31,197 of record NZ_AJKQ01000017.1, on the reverse strand, counting down.
ATCATAGACCTCATCATCATCGCGCGTATGCTCTATTATTAGTTGATTATTTGTTCTCGCTACAATATGAATTCCTTCTGCATCTGGAATTTCTGGAATGACTACATCATCCGCATAAGTAAATGTTAGAGTAGTAATATCATCTTCAAATACATCATCAAATTCTTCTATCATCCTAAAAATCAATCCTTTCCCCTAATTCAACCACACTATCCAGTACATCACTAAACAAAGTCACATGCTCCATCTTTCGATTGTACTGAATCTCTATAATCATTCACCGCCCACTCCGCTGCTTTCTCTGCATGGATTACCGTGGTGTCGTAGAGAGGCAGATCAGTATCGAATTGTTTGATGAGAAGGCCTATCTCGGTACAACCCAAGATAACAGCTTCAGCGCCTGCTTTTTTCAAATCATCTATAACGGCAAGATAAGTCTGCTTTGAGCTTTCTTTGATGTCCCCTAGGCAGACCTCGTCATAAATAATTCGATTGACCTCTGTAATTCCAGCTTGGTCTGGAATCAGCACTTCTAACCCAGACTCTATTAATTTCTCCTTGTAAAAATCTTGAGTCATGGTGTACTTGGTCCCTAGGAGGCCGACTTTTTGAATACCGTCAGCCAACAAGGCCTGCGCAGTTGCCTGCGCAATATGCAAGATTGGAATCATAATCTTTTCTTGTATCTGCGGAGCAACCTTGTGCATGGTGTTGGTACAAATAACAATGAAATCTGCACCAGCTTGCTCCAAGCGATGAGCAACATCTGCCAACAGTTGACCGCTTTTCTCCCAGTCCCCGACTGCTTGATAATGCTCAATCTCTGCAAAATCAACACTGTAAAGCAGAATTTTAGCAGAATGCAGACCACCCAGCTCTTTTTTGATGGTTTCGTTAATGATTTGGTAGTAAGATGTGGTGCTTTCCCAACTCATACCACCAATCAGACCGATAGTTTTCATAGACTAATTAAACTCCTCCTTGCTTATCGCCACCGACGGATAGTGTGGCAAACTACTCAGATCTGTATCCAATGGCAAATCATAGATAGCCAGATAATTGTTTGGATATTGAATCTTTAATTCCTGATATTGGCTTTTACTTTTTCATGGTCGGCACTGGCAAAGAGCACTCCCACAACAGCAATTTCTTTGCCTTCTTCCACAAAAGCGTTTACGATGATTCGAATCATAAACTAGTCTCCATTTAGCTTTAAAGATTATCATTTTTTGAGTCTTCATGTATAGAAAATTCAAATGAAATTCTCTCAGTATGTCTAGGAAGGCCGTAACTACTCAGATAATCCTTAACTTCCTTCACGGAACAAGAATATTCTAAGACTAGCTGATTGCCAGCTCTCTAAAATATGAATCCCCTCTCTATCCGCAATCTTAAGTCAGTGTAACGGTCGTTATTTCATCATCTAGCAATTCATCAAATTCTTCTGTCATTTTAAAAATCAATCCCCTCTCCAAACTCAACTACACTATCTGGTTCATCACTAAACAAAGTCACATGCCCCATCTTACGGTTGTGCTTTGCTTCTATTTTACCATACAGGTGGAGGTGGGCGCTGGGATTTTCTGTAACATATTTTTCGGCAGCCTCGACATGCTGACCAAGAACATTGAGCATAACGGCTGGTGCATGAAGGTGGATTGCTGGAAGTGGCACTCCTAGAACACCCAAGATATGCGTGTCAAACTGGGAGAAGTCACAGGTTTCGATTGAGTAGTGGCCAGAGTTGTGTGGCCGTGGGGCAATCTCATTGACGATTATATCATCAGCCGTCGCAAACATTTCCACACAGAGGGTTCCAGACAACTTGAGCTGTTCAGCGATTCGCACTGCCATTGCCTTGGCTTTTTCAGCTAAACTTTCTGAAATGCGAGCTGGCACAATGGTCTTAGACAGGATATTGTTGCGGTGGATATTTTCCTGAACTGGGAAGACTGTCACATCCTTGCCATTTCCTGATACGATGACAGAAATCTCAAGGTCGAAGTTGACAAATTCTTCCAAGACACAGTCTGCTGAGTCAGCTAGCGCATAGGCTTCTGCCAAATCTTCTACTGAGCGAATGACCTTTTGTCCATGGCCATCGTAGCCACCAGTCGCAGTCTTGAGGACATAGTTTTTCGACAGGTCCATATCTGCCAAATCTTGGCTTGAGGCCACAACCTTGTAAGGTGCAACAGTGACTTTGGCCTTGTTTGAGAGGAAGTCTTTCTCAAAGATCCGGTTTTGAGAGATGCGAAGCAGGTCGGTACCTTGAGGGAGTTGTCCATCCTTGATGACAGCATCCAGACCGTCAGCATCTACATTCTCAAATTCATAGGTGAGGACATCGCAACGCTCAGCCAACTGACGGAGGGCATCTACATCGTTATAAGGCGCCACGATGATTTCCGCCACACGAGAAGCCGGGCAATCCGCCGCAGGATCCAGCGCGATAACCTTGTGCCCCATGTAGATAGCAGAAATGGCCATCATCTGCCCAAGCTGACCGCCACCGATAATTCCGATTGTTTTAGATGAGCTCATTTGTAGACTCCTCTGCGATTTTTCCTTGCTCCTCTGCGAAATCTGTCAAAGCTGTCGCGATAGCTTGATCCTCTACTGAGAGGAGACGGAGGGCAAAGAGGGCCGCATTTGTCGCTCCTGCTTCACCGATAGCCATAGTCGCAACAGGCACGCCACCCGGCATCTGTACGATAGAATAGAGCGAGTCCACACCACTAAGGGCACGTGATTTAACTGGTACACCAATAACTGGAAGGGTTGTTTTAGCAGCCACCATTCCTGGCAAATGGGCTGCCCCACCTGCACCTGCGATAATGACCTTGATACCACGACTACGAGCTTCTTCAGCATGTCTGAACATGAGGTCTGGTGTACGGTGGGCAGAGACAACCTTCTTTTCGTAGGCTACACCGAAACGGTCTAGGACTTCGGCAGTTTTTTGCATGGTTGACCAGTCGGATTTTGAGCCCATGATGATGGAAATTACTGGTTTAATCATAATTTTTCCTTTTTCTTCCTTTTTTGATAATGGTCTTAGGTGGTGGGGACGTAAGCGACCGCCTAGGGCGTTCCATTACTAAAACTGGAGCCTGAGTCTCCAGTTTTCCGCTCCTAGTAGCTTTGCTACTAGGAGTTCCACTACTGTGACGATTATCCTTATACTAGCTCGCTAACGCTCGCAAGTTATGCGACCATTATCGGGTTTGGCGACTCAGTCGCTTTTGAAATTTTATTTGTTCGCCTTGCTACCGATATCCGTACGGTAAAAGAGGCCTTCTGTGTTTTGTTGGGCGAGTTCACTGTAAATAATGTTTTGTCCGTCTTTGACGGTATCGGCTGTGGTGACGAGCATATAGACACGTCCGCCATTTGACAGCAGTGATCTGCTATTTTCCGAAAACTTAGCTCCGGCATAGTAAGTGATGATGTTGCCCTCTGTTTTTGCTGGCAATGCAACACCTTTTTCATAGTCTAGCGGGTAGCCGTTTGACGCGACAACTACACCAAGTGTCACACCCTTGTCCGTCCAGGTGATGTTTGGCTCCTTACCATCGAGGATATCCGTAATATTTTGTGCAAAGTCAGATGTCAGACGAGGCAAGATAATTTGCGTTTCTGGATCTCCGAAACGAGCGTTAAACTCGATAACCTTAGGTCCATCAGCTGTCAAGATAAGCCCCGCATAAAGAACACCAAGATAGGGGCGCCCTTCCTGGATCATGCCCTCAAGGACTGGCTTGACAATAGTCTCAACCGCTGTATCAACTACATTCTGTGGTAAGTGTGGAACTGGCGCATAGGCACCCATACCACCCGTGTTAGGCCCTTTGTCGCCGTTATAGGCACGTTTGTGATCCTGAGCCGTTGGCATGATGTAGAACTTGTCACCATTGACAAAAGCAAAGAGAGAGAACTCTTCGCCTTCGAGGAATTCCTCGATAACCACACGCGCACCTGAGTCACCGAATTTATTGTCCAAAAGCATCTCGTGAGTTGCTTCGACTGCTTGCACAACCGTTTCAGCAACGACGACACCTTTCCCAAGGGCCAAACCGTCTGCCTTGACTACGATTGGAGCGCCTTTTTCTTCGATATAGGCCTTGGCTTCCTCAAAGTCAGAAAATGTGCCATAGGCTGCTGTCGGAACGCCGTACTTGACCATGATTTCCTTAGCAAAATCCTTGGACCACTCCAGCTCCGCTGCCAATCTTGTCGGACCAAAGGCTTTGAGACCAGCTGCATTGAACTCATCCACAATCCCAGCCGCAAGGGCGTCATCTGGACCAATGAAGGACCAAGCAATATCGTTGGCTTTTGCAAACTCAATCAATTTAGAATGTTCGGAAATAGAAATATTTACCAATTCCAGACCATCCAGAGTCATCCCGTCATTCCCAGGAGCTACAAAGACTTTTTCAACGTCTTTTGACTCAAGCAACTTCTTAGCAATGGCATGTTCACGACCACCCGAGCCGACAACTAACAGCTTCATCTTACAACCTCTTTTGCGAATTATTTACTAATATTATAACACAAACGTTCGTTTTAATCTTGTTTTGCTCCGCGTTTTTACGCAAAAAAAGGAAAGAAACTGTTTTCTTCCCTTTTATTTTCTTAATGTCTAAAATGTCTCACGCCTGTAAAGACCATAGTCAAGCCGTATTTGTCAGCAGCTTCAATAGACTCTTGGTCACGAACTGAGCCACCTGGTTGGATGATGGCTTTAATGCCTGCTTTAGCAATTTCTTCCACGTTATCTGCAAATGGGAAGAAGGCATCAGAAGCAAGCACAGCGCCGTCAAGGCGGTCTTTAGCTTGGTCAATCGCAATACGAACAGAAGCCACACGGTTGGTTTGTCCTGGGCCAACACCGAGTGTCATGTGATCATTGGTCACGATGATACCGTTTGATTTGACGTACTTAATTGCTTTCCAAGCGAACTCAAGAGCAGTCGCTTCTGTCTCGGTTGGCTGGCGTTTGGTCACCACTTGCCAGTCAGCTGGGCTTTCCTTGACCACGTCTTGATTTTGAACGAGGAGCCCACCGACTACACCTGTGTATTCTGCCTCTACCTCACTAGCATCTTGAGCATCAAATGGCAAGGCAAGGATGCGCAAGTTTTTCTTTTTATTGGTTAAAATGGCTAGCGCTTCATCCGTATAGCTCGGTGCGATGATGATCTCGAGGAAAACGCCGTGCATCTTCTCAGCTGTCGCAGCATCCACCTCACGGTTAAGGACGACAATTCCACCAAAGATAGACACTGGGTCAGACTCATAAGCATAATCCCAAGCAGTTTCGATGTCATCAGCTTGACCAATTCCACATGGGTTCATGTGTTTGAGAGCCACAACGGTTGGACGGTCTTTGAAATCACGAATGATACGAATCGCCGCATCAGCGTCACGAATATTGTTGAATGACAATTCCTTACCGTTGAGCTGTTTTGCTGAAGCAATCGAGTAGTCAGTCGGCAAAGCTTTTTGGTAGAAGTCGGCATCCTGTTGAGGATTTTCCCCATAGCGCATGGCTTGCTTGAGGTCATAGGTCAAAGTGAGTTTTTCTGGTTTTGCTTCGCCCACTTGAGCTGTGAAGTATTCCGCAATCAAAGCATCATAAGCCGCAGTGTGACGGAAAACCTTGGCTGCCAAACGTTGACGAGTTTCATAAGTCGTTTCACCATTTGCTGCCAATTCGTCCAAAATCACAGCATAGTCAACAGGGTCTACCACAACCGTCACGCTGGCATGGTTTTTAGCTGCTGAACGAAGCATAGATGGCCCACCGATATCGATGTTTTCAACCGCAACCGCGTATGTCACGTCTGGTTTGAGAATCGTTTCCTTGAATGGGTAAAGGTTGACTACAACAAGGTCAATCAATTCGATCTTATTGTCCTTAGCCGCTTGAAGGTGACTATCCAAGTCACGACGAGCGAGGAGCCCACCATGGATATTTGGATGGAGGGTCTTAACACGACCGTCCATCATTTCTGGGAAGCCCGTCACATCATCAATTGCAATGGTCTCCACCCCAGCATTATCAAGGGTAACCTTTGTCCCACCTGTCGAGATAATCTCCCAACCGAGTTTTTTAAGTTCTTGGGCAAATTCAACAATGCCCGCTTTGTCTGAGACGCTGATTAAGGCCTTTTTCGTCATTCTATTCCTCTTTCTTTAGATCCAAGCGCATAGCGACTTCGTTATTTTCTTCTATAAATCCTGTTTCCTGAAAACCCAGACTAGTCAACAGGTGCTTCATTTTTTCATTTCCAACCACATAATCTGCGGTAATATGACTGCAAGCTCTATCCATCTGAGCCTCTTTGATTAGAACTTCCAAGGCTTTTCGACCATAACCTCTTCCTTGGTACTGCTGACCAATCATTATCCGCCAGATAAAGTATTCCGCTTCATCCTTGTCTATTTCTAGCAGGAGAAAGCCAACCACTTGCTTATCCCAATAGATTGCCATCGGAAACACATCTTCGTTTTTCCGGTAGAGCCATGCATCAGCTAAAGAGCGCACATTTGGAGCTACGAAACGTGCTCGTTCATCAGCTTCTGATATTTTCAAATCCAGCACTGCCTGAAAACTGCTCTCATCTACCAATTTCAGTTCAATCATTTTTTCTCCTAGCAAGATTGCGCAATCAAAACTTGATTTACCTCTTACCTTCTCTCCACTCCCAAGTTATCCAACACCTCTGGATACAACTTGTACTCAGCCTCATGAATGCGAGCTTCAAAGCTATCCATGGTATCATCAGCTAGTCGTGGTACGCGTACTTGTTTGATGACCTTGCCTGTATCCACACCCGAGTCCACCCAGTGAATGGTCACGCCAGACAGGTCTACGCCAGCATTCCAAGCGTCCTCAATTCCATGAGCTCCTGGAAATTCGGGCAGGTAGGCTGGATGAATGTTGATAATTCGACCTTCATAAGCCGCCAATAAGGTTGGGCCGACGATTTTCATGTAGCCGGCGAGGCAAACCAAGTCAATCTGGTGTTCTTCCAAGAGTTCGACAAGGGCTGCTTCGTAGTCTGCCTTGTTCTCAAACTCTTTGAGTTCAAAAGCATAGGACAGGACGCCGAGCTTTTCTGCACGCTCGAGCACATAGGCGTCACGATGGTCTGAAAAGACAAACTCCACCGGAAACTCTTCGGCAATCACCTGAAAATTTGAGCCATTACCAGAGGCAAAAACCGCTATTTTTTTCATTTGATGATGACACTTTCGTTTTCTTTCTTGACGATACGACCAATTTCATAGACTGGTTCATCCAGCAATTCCTTGACACGACCTACATTTTCAGGGCTAACTGCCAGCATGAGTCCCACACCCATATTGAAGATTTCAAACATTTCTTCATGCTTGATTTCACCGTATTTTTCAAGTGCTTTGAAAATCGGAAGCACTGGAACCTTGCTTTCCTCAATCTCTGCAGCCAAATCATCTGCAAACATACGAGGGACATTCTCGATAAAACCACCACCTGTGATGTGGGCAATACCGTTGACCAGCTCTTCCTTGATGAGAGGCAAGACAGCCTTGACATAGATACGAGTCGGTTCAAGAAGAACTTCTTTGAGTTTCTTTCCTTCCAATTCTGGCAAGACTTCCTCACCTGTGTAGTCGGCAAAGACACGACGAACCAGAGAGTAACCATTTGAGTGAATCCCACTTGACGCAAGTCCGAGAAGAACATCACCTTCTGCCACCTTTGAACCGTCAATGATTTGAGATTTTTCTGCCACACCGACCGCAAAACCAGCCAGGTCATAGTCATCTTCGCCATACATACCTGGCATTTCAGCTGTTTCCCCACCGATGAGGGCTGCGCCTGCCTGCACACAGCCTTCTGCCACACCAGCAACGACTTGTTCTAGTTTAGCTGGTTCATTCTTGCCAGTCGCTACATAGTCAAGGAAGTAAAGAGGCTCCGCACCTGCAGCGATGATGTCATTGACACACATGGCCACACAGTCCTGCCCAATCGTATCATGCTTGTCGTACTTGATGGCCAGCATGAGCTTGGTTCCGACACCGTCAGTCCCTGAGATCAAGACCGGCTCTTTGACACCTGTTTTTGAAAGGTCAAACATGCCACCGAAACCACCCAGAGCTCCCATGACACCCGCACGCTCCGTGCGAGCCACATGCTTTTTGATCCGCTCAACAACTTCATAACCCGCTTCAACATCTACACCCGACTGGGCGTACGCATTTTTATTTGCCATTTTATTTTTCCTTTTCTTTGAGAAGATTGCGACGTATTTTTAGATAAACAATTATTTTATCTAAAAATACTAGTCAGGGCTCTAGCTTTGGTCCCATAGGGCAAAGCGTCTACTGACAAATGCTTTAGCTTTTAGTCAGTAGCGAGACGTGGCGCATAAGCATTTTTATTTGTCATCTTCTCTTCCTTTCCTTTCATGGAGAGTCTTTATCCGTCTATTTGTAAAAACTGGTCTTTTCATCCAAACTTCTACGATAGTCTTCTTCATAGTCGTAGAGAGGAGTTGGGTAGTCGCCGTCAAAGTAAGCGACACAGAGACCACCATTCGGCGCATCTGTTTCGATGCCGATAGAATCAATCAAGCCATCAATCGAAAGATAGGTCAGGCTATCCGCACCAATGATTTGGCGAGTTTCTTCGACCGTATGATTGGCCGCAATCAGCTCCTGACGCGTCTGGATATCAATCCCGTAAAAACATGGATAAGCTAGCGCTGGACTCCCAATAGCAACATGAACCTCAGACGCACCTGCTTCTTTCAAAAGCTGAACGATACGGCGAGAGGTCGTCCCGCGAACAATGGAATCATCAATCATCACCACACGTTTGCCTTTGACAACGCCCGAAACAGCAGACAGTTTCATCCGCACCCCTTGCTCCCGCAATTCTTGAGTCGGTTGGATAAAGGTGCGTTGCGTGTATTGGTTTTTGATGAGACCCATTTCATTTGGCAGACCAGATTCTTCTGCAAATCCCATAGCTGCGCTGAGTGAGGAATTTGGCACACCGACCACAATATCTGCTTCGTGCTTGAACTCACGCGCTAATTGCGCTCCCATACGTTTGCGTGCAGTATGGACGTTGACACCATGGATATTAGAGTCAGGACGGGCAAAATAGATATACTCCATAGAGCAAATCGCCAACTGGGTATCATTCGTATAGCTATCGTACTGAATCCCATTGTCATCCACAATCACAATTTCCCCTGGTTTCACATCACGAATCCACTCGGCACCAATAACTTCAAAGGCACAGGTCTCAGATGAAACCACAACTGCTCCATTGGCCATTTTCCCAATAGAAAGTGGACGGAAACCATTAGGATCAAGCGCAGCAATCAACTTGTCCTCAAACAGCAGGATATAAGCAAATCCACCTTTGACAAGGCTGAGCGCCTCTTTGATTTTGCCCATCAAGTTCGGATTGTGACTCCGACGAATGAGGTGGGCCAAGATTTCCGAGTCCGAAGTTGAACTGAAAATAGCGCCTCTTTGTTCCAATTCTTTCTTGAGCGATTCAGCATTGGTCAGGTTTCCGTTATGAGCAAGTCCAAACTGCATATCATGAAAGCGAAAGAGGAAGGGCTGGATGTTGTCAACAGAAGCTTCACCAGCAGTCGCATAACGCACATGCCCAATCGCGCTCGTTCCAGTCAGTTTATCCAAATTAGCTGGGTTTCTGAACACTTCTGATAAAAGCCCCATGTCACGATGACGCTTTAGTTTCCCTTGATCATTGGAGAGGATTCCTGCCCCCTCCTGACCACGGTGCTGAAGACTGTGGAGCCCAAAATAGGTCAATTTAGCAGCATCTGGATGTCCCCAGATACCGAAAACACCACATTCTTCATTAAGAGATTTTACTTCGTATGTCATTTTTTATACCTTTTATTTCCCTGTGAAATAACGTACAGCCGACGCAAACAGGTGCTGGTCTTTATTCCCTGGAATGTTTTGGAAAAGACCGTCTTCATAACGTTCTGAGTGTCCCATTTTACCGATGATTTGACCATTCTTGCTAGTAATTCCTTCGATGGCATTTACCGAACCATTCGGATTGTACTTAGAATCCATGCTTGGTTTGCCTTCAAAGTCAACGTATTGGCTAAAGATTTGGCCATTGTCACGGAGCTCCGCAAATTCCTCGGCCGTCACAACAAACTTCCCTTCACCGTGCGATACTGGGATGGCATGGATATCGCCCACTTGTACTCCAGCCAACCATGGTGAGTTGGTATTGGCAATCCGAGTTTCCACCATCTTGGCCACGTGCTGGTTGGCATCATTGTAGAAGAGGGTTGGACTAGTGCTGCTTGCATCCTCGAAGTTTCCGTATGGAAGAAGACCTGATTTGACGAGGGCTTGGAATCCATTACAGATACCGATAATCAAGCCACCACGAGCGATAAAGCTATCAATCGCTGCACGCACTTTTTCATTAAGAAGGATATTGACAATAAACTTAGCTGATCCATCTGGCTCATCCGCAGCTGAGAATCCACCTGCAAAGAAGAGAATGTTAGCCTTGCCGATGTTGTCAACCATAGTTTCAACTGACTTGACAATAGCCTCTTCATTCAAGGTCACGAATGGCACCAAGTTAACCTCTGCACCTTCTTTTTCAAATGCCTTGGCTGAATCATATTCCGAGTTGGTTCCTGGGAAGACTGGGATGTAAACCACTGGTTTTTCAATAGTTTCTTTAGCTTTAATCACAGCATCTGATGCCACAGCTGGTACTTCAGCCAATTCTTTTGCTTGGGTAAATTCTGTTGGGTAAACTTCTTCTAATTTTCCTTGGAAGGCACTGTCAAGCTTGTGTCCATCTAGCTTCACACCGTTGACAAGGAGTGTAAAGTCTGCTTTCGTTTGACCAATCTTCTCAACTCCAATGATTTCTTCAGGAGATGTGAAGACAAATCCGCCTAGCTGAGCTGTCAAAGAATTTTCAAGTTCAGGCAGGGTTACCTCTGCACCGATATGATTTCCAAAAGTAGCAAGAGCCAAGCTTTCAAGAACACCACCATATTTAACAGCTGATGCAGATGTCACTTTGTGAGCCTTTTGAATGCCTTCAAACTTGGCAAAGTTAGACTTAATCAAGTCAAAATCAATCTCTGCAGATAGGGCTTGACCTGGGATGTAGTAGATGTTTTCACCAGCAGTCTTGAACTCAGGAGAGAGGACCTTACGGCTATCTGCCGTCGTCACCCCAAAGGCAATCAAGGTTGGCGGTACAGTCAATTCTTCAAAGGTACCAGACATAGAGTCCTTACCACCGATAGATGGCAAGCCAAGCTGAATTTGTGCTTCGATAGAGCCTAGAAGAGCTGCTACCGGCTGACCAAAACGCTCTGCTTGTTTATCCATCCGCTCGAAATACTCTTGGTAAGAGAAGCGAGCCTTGGACCAGTTGGCACCAGTAGCAACCAAACGAGCAGTTGCTTCGATAACCGCATAAGCAGCACCGTGGTATGGAGACCATTCTGCCACATAAGGGTTAAAGCCTTGGGCCATGACTGACGCAGTGTGAGTCACACCGTGTTGAACTGGCAATTTCTGCACAGATGCCTCAGTTGGTGTGAGTTGGTAGCGACCACCAAGTGGGTGATTGACTGTTGAACGACCGACCGAACAGTCAAAAATAGTTTGCAATCCTTTTTGACTCGCATGGTTGAGGTCCGATAGAACCGCAAGGGTATCAGCTTCAAGTGTGTCAGTACTTGTTGTGCGTTCTTCTGGGAGTTTGACATCCTTGTCCACAACCTTGGCATCAACAACTACGCGCACACCGTTTGTATCAAGGAAACGACGTTCCAAGTCGACGATGGTTTCACCATTCCAGTGCATGACAAGATTTGGTTTTTCAGTCACTGTTGCCACAACAACCGCGTCAATGTTTTCTTTATTACATTCGGCAACGAAGGCATCTACGTCTTGAGGACGCACCACAACTGCCATCCGTTCTTGTGATTCAGAGATAGCAATTTCTGTACCGTTCAAACCTTGGTATTTAAGAGGAACCTTGTTGAGATCGATTTCAAGACCGTCTGCCAATTCACCGATAGCCACACAGACACCACCTGCTCCAAAGTCGTTGGATTTCTTGATGAGACGAGTGACATCACCATTGCGGAAAAGGCGCTGAATCTTGCGTTCTTCGATGGCATTCCCTTTTTGAACCTCAGCACCGGCAGTCTCTACAGACTCAACTGTTTGAACCTTAGAAGATCCTGTCGCACCACCGACACCATCACGCCCAGTCTTACCACCGAGCAAGATAATCACGTCACCGGCTTCCGGTTTTTCACGGACTACATTTTCCTTAGGAGCAGCACCGACAACGGCACCCAACTCCATGCGTTTAGCTACAAAGCCTGGGTGGAAATACTCACGAACGTAGGTCGTCGCAAGCCCAATCTGGTTACCATATGAAGAATAACCGTGAGCCGCTGTTTTAGAAATGACCTGTTGTGGCAATTTACCAGCACGAGTTTCTGAAATCGGTGCTGTAATATCTCCAGCACCTGAGATACGCATGGCTTGATAAACATAGGAACGACCTGACAATGGGTCACGAATAGCACCACCGATACAGGTTGCAGCTCCACCAAATGGTTCAATTTCCGTTGGGTGGTTGTGGGTTTCGTTCTTGAACATGAGGAGCCAAGGTTCCTTGGCCCCATCAACATCCACCTCGATTTCGACCGAGCAGGCATTGATCTCGTCAGACACTTCCATGTCGTCCAAACGCCCATTAGCCCGTTCGTAACGACCGAAAACAGTCGCCATATCCATCAAGGTTTGTGGTTTTTCAGAGCGTCCCAATTCCTCACGCATAGCGATATATTTATCATAGGTTGCCTGTAATTGTTTTTCAAATTTAGAAGCTGAGAAGTCGATATTCTTCAACTCAGTCTCAAAAGTCGTATGACGGCAGTGGTCAGACCAGTAAGTGTCCAAAACCTTAAGCTCAGTCTCAGTTGGCACGCGCCCGATTGATTTAAAATAGTCTTGGATAAAGAGCAAATCGTCCACTTCCATGGCCATCCCTTGCTCTGCCTTGTAGCGGGCAAAGTCTTCTGCCGTATAGCTTTCAAAGAAAGTCAATTTTGGAATGGTCTTGTCTGACTCTGAAAATTCCTGCTTGGCAATCCCTGTCGTGATGTCCTTGAAACGAGAATCCACTGGATTGAGCAGATAGTTCTTGACCGCGTCCAACTCAGTCGCATCAATATCTTTATTAACCAAGTAAAGTTGAGCTGTGTTGACCGTCACATCACTCGAACTTCCCAGCAAAAGCAAGGCTTCCTGTGAAGAAGCTGCACGCTGATCAAACTGTCCTGGCAGGCTTTCAATGGCAAAGAAAGCATAGTTGGCAAGATCCGCTTGCACGGCCGCTTCGTCCAAGACACGGTCTGTTACCTGCTCAGAGAAGATGTGTTTCTCTGCGGGTGCAAACAAGTCCTCTGCCAAATCAAAGACATCATAAACTTGCACAATGCGAATACTTTTCAAAGTTGACAGTCCCAAGTTGTGCTGGAGCTCCCTTACCAAACTCTCTGACTTGACCTGAAAATCAGCCTTTTTTTCAACAAAAATACGTTTATTCATCAATTCTTATTCCTTTATTTCAGCTCTTGCAATGTTCCCAAACGACCTTGAAGATGTTATTTTAAACCTTGCAACTTTTCCCAGACAATCTCGTAAACGTCAGTCAATTCACCTAGTCCTCTACGGAAAACATCCTTGTCCATGTGGTTGCCATCTGCATCCCACAAACGGCAGTTATCTGGTGAAAATTCGTCTGCCAAGATAATCTTGCCATCCTTATCAAAACCAAATTCCAGTTTAAAATCGATTAACTTAAGACCAATCTCAGCAAACCAAGCTTTCAAGAGCTCATTGATACGACGGGTTTCTTCTTTCAAGTAGGCAATCTGCTGGTCATCCGCAATTTTAAGGAATTTCACATGCTCGTCATTGATAAAGGGATCATCCAAATCATCATTTTTATAGTAAAATTCGACAATTGGAGTCTCAAATGCAATACCTTCTTCGACGCCAAAACGTTTTGAAAAGGAACCAGCCGTGTAGTTGCGGAGCACAACTTCCAAAGGAATAATCTCAACCTTTTTATTGAGTTGTTCCGTATCCGAAAGCTTCTCCACAAAATGAGTCGCTACACCAGCCGCATTTAATTTCTCAAAAATAAAAGATGAAATCTGATTATTTAACACTCCCTTGCCCGCAATCTGCTCCTTCTTGACACCGTTAAAAGCAGTTGCCTGGTCCTTGTAAGTTGAAATAATGAGATTTTCATCCTCAGTTGTATAGATATCCTTAGCTTTTCCCGAATAGATCAGTTGTTTTGACATTTTAAAGTTCGCCTTTCGTTTTACTTGAGCACATTCTACCACAAAAGCATGGAAAATTCAAGGTTTTTACGAATAAATAACATTTTCCTATTTTAAGCGTAAAGAAAAACTGCAAGATGAACTCTTCTTACAGTTTTAAAATCATTTATCCTCTGAAAAACACGAATATTACCCTTTATTCAAAAATTGATCCCAAAAATAACGGAGATAGCTTTTCTTTCCCGTAATCATCTGCAGGCGGCCTTCTAAACCATAGCGAAGTTTTTCAGCCTGCTCAGAAGTCAGATGGGTCTCCGCCTCAATTTTAAAGAAATTCCCTTTTTCAGTCTTTGTAGCTGTCGCATCGATACTTGTAATCGTAGAATCCAGGAAAATTTGATTCTTCGCATCATTAGTCGTAGTATAACGAACAGAGTCCCCAATCTTGACTCTAGCAACATCTTTTGAACTGAGATAAGCTGTGAGTTTGGTTTTCCCTTCTTTTTCCAAGGATGGGTAGAGTTGGGCTAGCAGGGTTCCTTCTGCGACCATCGTAGATTCACTAGTCTCAGGATTGAGGTGAAGCACCCCATCCTCACTTGCTGTAATCTTCCCTTTATCTAGGAGACCTCCCTGTACCTTCTTACCCGATTCCGCCTCCAAAATTTTCTGATCCAAAAGAGTTAATTCCTGACCGACTTTGACTAAGTGCTGAGATTTGAGCGATTCCAGTTGACTATCCAGTCCCGTTGCATGAGCCTGTTGAGCTCCAGAACCCGCATACTGTACACGATACGTAGCTAGACTGGACTCTAGCTGAGCAATTTGTGCATCCACTTGCGCAATAACTTGCGATTTAGCTTGCGGATCTTCTTCACCTTGATTTTTATAGGTCTGATAAAAAGAGTAGGCTGGATTCTGACTATCCAGTTGATCCCCTGTTTCAATCGCCGACTTAGCTGTTTTATAATCTCGAATTTTATCCTGTGTTTGACTGATAAGATTGCCAATCTCGGTCTGGCTCTGACTTGCTGCCGCATTCTGCGAGGAGATGTTGGCATTTTGCTGCGAAACATTGCTCCTAAGACTACTAGCTTGGCTGAGATAGTCTCGAAACATCTCCTGATATCCAAACTTATCCGCCTCTGGAAATTGATCACTCCCCTCCTTCAAACTGGATTGCAAATAACCCAGCTGCTTTTTTTGATCCTTTAACATCTCCAACTGATTGGCGTATGCTTCAGCTTGAACAGCTTCCGCCCCTTGCTGGTACTGAACGAGTAGATCACCCTGCTTGACTAGTTTGTTCTCTTCTAGATAATTGGCCACAATGCGTTGGTTGCTAGTCGACTGGATATTGGCAATGATCCGACTAGGTTCGACAGTCGCTCTGGTAGACAAACTAATCTCCTTCTCTGCAAAAACTGCAAATCCTAGTAAAAACACGAGCAGAAGTGACATAGGTAAAATCACCCGACTGGAAAAATTATGATAACGACGATTATAAAACTCCGCACTTTCTAAAAATTCTGGTTTCATCCTCTCCTCTTTCTAGCTATTCACCAAATGGGCGTAAAAGCCATCCTGTGCAAGCAAGTCTGCATGGGTACCTTCTTCGACAATCTTGCCCTGATTCAAAACAACAACCTTTTCTGTCCGCTCAGCAATGGTCAAACGGTGGGCGATGAAAATCAAGGTCTTGTCTAAAGCCATGAGATTATCGACAATCCGCTTTTCTGTCAAGATATCCAGACTACTAGTCGCCTCGTCCAATATCAGAACAGGCGCATCCGTTAAGAGAGCACGCGCCAAAGCAATTCTCTGCCGTTGCCCCCCAGAAATACCTGCCCCATCCGAAGTCAATTCTGTCTGATAATTCAGTGGCATGCGCTCGATATCCTCCCGAATCTCAGCCAATTCAACTGCTCGTAAGATATCTTCCTGCGTCGTCCCCTCCTTGGCTCCAAGGAGAAGATTCTCCAAAATCGTTCCGTTAAAGACATAGGGCTGTTGAGGCAGATAGTTGATGTACTGGCGCAAGGCTTTTTTATCAATCTGATTGAGATTGACACCACCCAGACTAATCTCTCCCTGACTAGGGTCGTAAAAATTAACCATCATCTTGGCCAAGGTCGTCTTACCTGACCCTGAAATCCCGACAAAAGCTACCTTAGAGCCTTGAGGAATGGTCAAATTGATGTCCGACAAGACGTCACGACCATAGCCATACTTATAGTGAACTTGCGTAAAGGTCATATCTCCCTTCATCATGCTCAAATCTTCGACCGTTTTCTTCTCCTCAAACTCCGAAGCGACCAGATAGACCTCGTTCAGACGGTTATTGGCGACCTGCGCTGTCTGAAGCTTGGTTTGCAGGTTAATGATATTTTCCAAAGGATTGGTAAAGTAAACAAGCAAAGTATTATAGGTAATCAGCTGGCCCAAACTCATCTTGCCATCCATGACCAGAATAGCTCCCAGCCAGAGAACAGCAACATTGAGCAGGAGCTGGGCAACTTTTTTCAGTGCCTTTTGCTGGCTTTCTGCCCGAC
Source organism: Streptococcus oralis SK610 (assembly GCF_000257455.1). Taxonomy (GTDB): domain Bacteria; phylum Bacillota; class Bacilli; order Lactobacillales; family Streptococcaceae; genus Streptococcus; species Streptococcus oralis_CB. Next base: position 14,240 of record NZ_AJKQ01000017.1, on the reverse strand, counting down.
TATAGGTAAAAGATTTTTTCAGATAAGCCACAAATTCCTTGTCAATCTTTTGATAGCGCGAACTCTCACTGGTCAACGACTTAATGGTCTCAATACCGTTGATGTCCTCGATGATAGAAGAAGACAGAACCGCATTGGCTTCCATAGTATCCCGATTCATCTTTTCAAAAGGCTTCATAAAGGCAAAGATAATCACTGTATAGATGGGAAGCGCAAGTAGACTAATGAAAAAGAGCGTCATATTTTGTGAAAACAAGACCAGCGAGATAATCAAAATCGTCGACACATCTAGGAAAATCGACAGAATGGTCGACGCCAGCGCATCGATGATACTGTTAGCATCCGTAAAACGAGATACAATCTCTCCTGTCCTACGTGTCGCGAAAAAGGACATCGGCAGGTGAAAAACATGCTTGATGTAGGACAAAATCACATCAATCGACAGCCGTTGCCCCAGAACAAGTAAAAGATATTCCTGCGCATAGGACAAAATCTGCTGGAGGATATAGACGATGACTAGTCCTATTGAGATGATACCCAGCGTCGAACGCATCTGGTCTGGTACGTAACTGTCAATGATAGACTGCAGATAATAGGAGCCCACGATATTGATCAGGGTTACCAAGAGTGTTGCCAAAACGATATTAGCAATCAAGTCACGCTGTTTGAGTAAGATTGGCAAGAAGGATAGGAGCCCCTGTTTTTTCTCCTTATGGGGTTTATAGTCTGGAGACGGAGCCATAAAGAGACTGACTCCTGTCCATTCTTGCGCAAATCGCTCACGGGAAATCTTGGTCAGCTTAACACCTGGATCTGGATCAGCGATATGGATTGTCTTCTTATCCTGACCTGTCACCACATAGTAGTGGAGCAATTTCCCTTCCTTGAGCACATGAGCCACAAAAGGAAAGGTCAAATCTGGCAGATCAAAGAGCGTCATATCCGCCTTGATAGCTCGCGTTTCAAAACCAACTTCCTCTGCCACTTTTACAAGACCCAAAGCAGTCGTCCCATCCATAGTCGTCTTAGCTAGTTCTCGTAGATAAGCCAAGGAGTAATAACTACCATAGTAGCCAAATACCATGGCCAAGGAAGCCACGCCACAATCCATCTGATCCACTTGGGGACGATAGTGCCTTTTCCCAAATTTCATATCCATCTCCTTTTTTCTAATAATCTCTTAAAAACTTTGTAAGATTATTTTAACCAAATAAGGATAAAAACAGGAAAATATTCCCAAATAAACCATTTATGCACCTAAAACGCACTTTCAAAAGCATAAACTATCATTTAAATGTAAAAAGCAGAACAAAAGTTCTGCCTGCTTAAAGTAACCGTTAAAAAATGAATGTCTAGAAATAAACTATTCTGAAATGATATTTCTATAAAGTAAGATAACTGTCATCAAGAATGATGAAATCGTAGGTATATCAAAATATTCAAACTACGTAGGTAGATTTATTTTGTTTATATTAGCCACCTCTCGCTGCTGACTGATAACCATTATAGGCACCCCAAGCTAGGAGTCCGAGAGAAACAATTCCTCCACCAACGAAAAGTAGCACTCCCCCGCCATCTACTTCTTGTAGTTCAAGATCGCTTAAAGTTGGATAGTTTTGTTCCAACGTTTGTAAATTTAACATATTTCCTCCTTCATTTTACTAATAAAAATTAATGTTCTTTCAACATACCCACAATAATCATTAATACACTCAAGAAAAACGCAGATAGCAGTCCTTTAGTAGTACTATTAAAAAAAGGTCTGTCAAAAACAAAATAATTATATGCAGATAATCCTAAACCAATAGCAGTTACTACTATTGTAATAACGAATAGTATAATCCAAAATGTTTTTTTGCTCATATTTATCAAAAATTATGGATGAGTAATATAATAGAATGTTTTGCCAGCAGCTTCACCAACTTGGTAAATTCCCCAACCAATTGCGATACCTACAGAGACCATCTCCCAAGCAATCCCCCCATTCACATCCGTCAACTCTTCTTCTGTAAGAGCTGCAAAGTTCTGTTCCATTTTGTCAAAGTTTGTCATCTTTCTTCTCCTCCATATTTTTCTATATATCTAATCTTTAACCTCTAAGCCACTTAAATAGCCAGATTGGGTAAATTACTGAAATCATTTTCTTATCTCCTTCCCTTTTTCTTCTTACCTATCTATTCGAAAAACAATTCGAAAACGAACAATTCATTCATTTTTATTTTAAAAACCACTTAATGAACCATGGATAAAAACCAGTAACATACATAAACGTTCCTCCTTTTTCTTTCTCATCTCTTTATTCGCAATTTCTACTAAAAGTTTCTCTTTTTTCTGCAAATAAAAAACAACATGACTTGCATGTTGCTTTTGGCTATTTTTTATCTTTAATAATCGCTACTACATCCGCTACACTTTGAAGTTGATCGATTTCCTCATCAGTGATTTCGATTCCAAATTCATCTTCTAGTGTCAAGACAAACTCCATCAAGTCCACTGAGTCCGCATCTAAATCGTCTTTCAAACTCAAGGCCTCTGTTACGGCAAAGTCTTCTCCCTGTCGCTCTTGGATAATGGTTACAATACGGTCAAAAATTTCTTTTTCTGTCATCTTTTTTTATTCTCCTGAAAATTCACGCGCAGTCTGAGCAACTACGTCTGTTTCTAGCATGGTACGAATCTGACGAATCGTACTGTACACAGCATTGGCATCACTTGAGCCATGAGTTTTTACAACTGGCGCCTTGACACCAAACAAGACTGCTCCTCCAACATCTGAATAGTTGAGCTGTGTCTTCAACCCCTTAAGACTATCCTTAAGAAGTAGAGCACCTAGCTTCGCTCGAAGGCCACCACCCGTAATAGCATTTTTAAGTAAGCCCATGATTCCCAAAGCTGTACCTTCAATAGACTTGAGCACTGCGTTTCCCGTGAAACCATCTGTTACTACTACATCAGCCACTCCATCCATCAGGTCACGCGCTTCTACGTTTCCGATAAAGTTCAAACTTTCATCAGCTACTAGCAAGTCATATGTTTCCTTACGAAGCGGATCTCCCTTGCTGCTTTCTGTTCCATTGTTTAGCAAACCAACACGTGGTTTCGAAACCCCACGAACATTTTTCGCATAGAAGGAGCCTAGAACAGCGTATTGGTGGAGGTGCTGGGCTGTGTTTTCTGCATTGGCACCGAGATCGAGCATGTCAAACCCTTTGCCATCGATAGTCGGCAAGGTAGACATGAGCCCTGGACGATCGATATTCTTGATACGACCCACAATGAAGAAGCCTGCAGCCAACAAGGCACCTGTGTTCCCAGCTGAGAGGACAGCGTCTGCTTCTCCCTCCTTGACTGCCTTGGCTGCTAATACCATGCTGGCATTTTTCTTCTTACGGATAGCTTTTGTCGGCTCATCGTCTGAGTTAATTTTCTCATCCGTATGGATAATGCTGACACGCTCTGTCGCTGTTAGATATTGCTTAATCTTACTTTCATCTCCGTAGAGCTGAATCTCAATATCTGAAAAGTCAGCAAGGGCTTGGTTGACACCCTCAACGATGGCCTGAGGTGCGTAATCGCCCCCCATGGCATCTACTGCGATTTTTTTCATTTGTCTTCCTCTTTTAGTAATTGTCCCCAGTCGGCTAGGGAATCAATAAATTTCTTTGATTTCAGGTGAATCCCGACGTACTCTTCGTAGAGTTGATCCATAAACTTGCGTAGCTCTTGCTTGATTTCTGCCTTAAGCGAAATGGTCTCCAAGGTTTCAAAATCAATGGCTTGAAATTGATTGAGCAGATAAGGGATATTGGGATTTAGATGACAACGTTTCTCGTCCTCATGGTAATGGTCTGGACAGAGGCAGGCTACATATTTGAAAGAAAAGTCAAAGGCCTGACCTACCCGATGGCAAAAGACACACTCATTAAAATTGAGGCTGATTCCAAATCGAGTCAAGATTTGAATTTCAAAAATATTGGTTAAAACCTGATAATCTATGCCTGCTTCCATCAACTCCAGAGTTTTCCTCAAGAAAGCAAACAAGGGAGCATCCTGCTGATTATCCTGCAAACTAGCATCTGCAAGGGCAGCCACATAGGTTGCATAGGCCATGACAAAGAGATCACTATTAATCTTGGGAAAGGTCATCACCTCATGGTAGTCCTCGATGTAGCTAAGCCCATCATCATTGATGCGCAAGAGAAATCGTGCCAACACCAAGGGCTGAATAACCGGAGCTAGTTTGGACTGGCCAGCGTGTTTAACGAAGAACATGCGCTTGCCCGCCTGCTCGGTAAAAATTTTGACTAGCTTGTCATCCTCACGAAAGTTTCGATTGTAGAGCACCAAGCCTTGACTCGTGATAGACTGAATCATGCTTCTCTCATGTACTCCTCAAGTCGTTTCATGGCCTCTCTGATCGTTTCCATGCTGGCTGCATAAGACAGACGCACATAGCCTTCTCCGTAACGCCCAAAGGCGGCACCAGGGATAAAGGCAACAGCCTTCTTCTGAGCAAAATCCTTCAGAAAAGCAAAGGAGTCTTGATTGTAACCTGCTGGAATCTTAGCAAAGATATAGAAGGCACCGTCTGGTTTGATAATTTCAAAACCAAGAGCAGTCATCTTTTCGATGATATAATCTCGACGCTGGATGTATTCCTTCTTCATAGGCTCTGCGTCGTTTTTACCAGCGGTCAAAGCCTCCACCGCAGCATGTTGAGCCATGGTATTTGCGGCAGTAACCAAATATTGGTGACTCTTGATTAACTGAGCTGTGAAAGCTGCAGGAGCAAAGATAAAGCCTAAACGCCAACCTGTCATAGCATGCGATTTAGACAAGCCATTGATAATAATAGCCTGGTCTCTCAGCATAGTTCCCAGAGATACATGGGCTTCGCCTGTATAGGTTAATTCTGAGTAAACCTCATCACAGACAACAAAAATCTCATACTTGCGTAAAACGTCTGCCAAGGCTTCCAACTGCTCCCGACTATAGGTAATTCCTGTCGGATTGGCTGGATAGTTGAGAATAACTGCTTTGAGCTTGTCCCCTTGCTCCAAAATGGCCTTTTCCAACATTTCAGGAGTCAAGACAAAACCATTTTCAGTTGTATCAATCTCGACAATCTCTGCCCCAACTAGATTGACAATCGGTTCATATCCTGGATAGGCAGGAGCTGGCAAGAGCACCTTGTCCCCCTCTTCCAAAATAGCTGTCAAAGTAGCAGATAAAGCCTCTGTCGCCCCAATTGTAACCAAGATTTCATTTTCAGGATGATAATCTAGCTGGTACTTTTCTTTTACAAAGTCGCTAGCAGCCTGGCGCAAGGTCAGTAAACCGCTCATCCCTGTATAGTAGGATTGGTTCTGATCAATGGCTCGCTTAGCTGCTTCCTTGACATGATCTGGCGTTGTAAAATCAGGTTCCCCCAAGGTCAAACGCAAGACCCCAGGAATCTCTGAAATTGCCTGGTCAAACTGGCGAATCAAGGAAACTTGAATCTTGTCTAACTGTTTATTAAAGCTCTTGGTTAAGTCCATAGATATCCCCCTTGCTTACAGAACATAGTACTATTATACTACAAAAGCTCCCTGACCGCAAAATCCATCTGAAACCTGCATTTTTCACTTTCTGTTTTACTTTTCTTCTCGACAGGAGTATAATAATAAATGCTTATTTTCGGAGGTTTATATGTCATTTTTATCAAAAAATGGAGCAGGCATCTTTGCCTGCCTTCTCATTTCTATCGTATCTTGGTACTTAGGAGGATTCTTTCCTGTCATTGGCGCACCCGTTTTTGCCATTTTCATAGGAATGCTCCTAAATCCCTTTCTCTCATCCTATAAACAACTGGATGCTGGATTGACCTTTAGTTCTAAAAAATTACTCCAATATGCCGTTGTCTTGCTTGGTTTTGGTCTCAATATCTCGCAAGTCTTCGCAGTTGGGCAATCTTCACTCCCTGTTATCCTCTCCACCATTTCAATAGCCCTGATTATTGCCTACCTCTTCCAGCGCTTCTTTGCACTGGATACAAAACTGGCTATCTTGGTTGGAGTGGGATCTTCTATCTGTGGTGGCTCTGCCATTGCTGCTACAGCACCCGTTATCCATGCCAAAGAAAAGGAGGTTGCCCAAGCCATTTCCGTTATCTTTTTCTTCAATGTCTTAGCTGCGCTCATCTTTCCAACTCTGGGAACCTGGCTTCACTTATCAAATGAAGGCTTCGCCCTCTTTGCAGGAACTGCAGTCAATGATACTTCTTCTGTGACGGCTACCGCCAGCTCCTGGGACAGTCTTTATCAGACCAATACCCTTGAGTCTGCAACCATTGTGAAACTCACGCGCACCTTAGCAATCATTCCCATCACACTCTTTCTCTCCTACTGGCAAAGTCGCCAGCAAAAAAACAGCCAAGATTTCCAACTAAAAAAGGTCTTCCCACTTTTTATCCTTTACTTTATCCTGGCTTCTCTCTTAACGACTCTTCTCACCTCTCTCGGTGTGTCTAGTAGCTTCTTCATCCCTCTCAAACAACTCTCCAAATTCCTCATTATCATGGCCATGAGTGCTATCGGTCTCAAAACCAATCTGATTGCTATGGTCAAATCCAGCGGTAAATCCATTCTTCTTGGAGCCCTTTGCTGGATTGCTATCATCCTCACCAGTCTTGGCATGCAGGCATTGATTGGTATTTTCTAACACAAAAGGTAGCCTACTGGCTACCTTTTTATTGCTCAAGAATTAAGCGTGTGTGTTCTCTCTTGATACAGCGATTCATCACGATGTCATCGCATCCTCCAGCACGCAAGATTTCTTCCGCTTCTAGACTTTCAAGTCCCAGTTGTGCCCAAAAAATCTTAGCATCAGCCTTGAGAAAATCACGCGCCACATCTGGTAAAAACTCGCTCCGTCGGTATACATTGACAATGTCCACAGGAAAAGGAATCTCAGCTAGACTGGCATAAGCCTTCTCTCCCAAAATTTCCCCACCTGCAGCCTTGGGATTAACTGGAATGATTTTATAGCCCCGAGCCTGCATTTCCTTGGTCACTCGATTGCTAGTTGTTTCTTCACGATCGGACAAGCCCACTACCGCTAACGTTTTACTGGTCTCCAGATACTGACGGATCACACCATCACTTGGATTGATAAATTCTTGACTCATAGAAATCCTCCTTTTTTCTCAGTATAGCATATTTTGAAAAGGCTTGCAGATTTTGACTATAAAAATCTCCTAGCAAGAAAAGAAACCTGCTAGGAGTTCTGTCTACTTCAAGTGAAAGATTAAATCTTTTTCTCAATACAAAATAGGGGAGAAAGAGGACGTTTTTCGTGGATACGGATAATAGCATCGCCCAGAAGATGAGCAATCGAAATTTGTTCAATCTTATCAATCAAACGCTCTTCTGGTAGGTAGATAGTATCCAAAACAACCAATTTCTTAATAGCTGATTTTTGAATATTATCCATAGCTGGCCCTGAAAGAACTGGGTGCGTACAGCTTGCATAAACTTCAACAGCACCTGCTTCAGCAAGAGCGTCTGCCGCATGACAAATAGTTCCAGCTGTATCGATCATATCGTCAATCAAGATACAAGTCTTACCTTCTACCTTACCAATGATGTTCATCACTTCACTGGTATTCATCTTATCTACACTACGGCGTTTGTCAATAATCGCAATCGGAGTTTTCAAAAACTCTGCCAATTTACGAGCACGAGTCACCCCACCATGGTCTGGGCTGACAACCACGTAGTCAGAGCCAACCATGCCACGACGTTCAAAATAGTCCGCAATCAATGGAGCACCCATCAAGTGATCTACGGGAATATCAAAGAATCCCTGAATCTGTGCAGCGTGCAAATCAATCGTCAACAAACGATCCACACCAGCCACTTCTAGCATATTTGCCACAAGTTTTGCAGTGATTGGCTCACGCGCTCTCGCTTTTCTATCCTGACGTGCGTAGCCATAGTAAGGCATAACAACGTTGACAGATTCTGCACTAGCCCGCTTCAAGGCATCTACCATGATCAAAATTTCGAGCAGATTGTCATTTACAGGTGAGCTCGTTGATTGTAGGATAAAGACGTGTTTTCCACGGATTGATTCTTCAATGTTGACCTGAATCTCCCCATCCGAAAATTGGCGAACAGTCGATTTCCCCAACTCTATCCCAATTTCTTGCGCCACACGCTCTGCCAATTCTCTATTAGAAGAAAGGGCAAACAGCTTTAAATCAGAAAAAGACATGATTTCCTCCGGTATTTATGTATCACTTGTTTTTTACACAACATTTTCCATCTACCATTGTAGCGCTTTTTCCTTTATTTTTCAATCAAAAATAAAACAAGAGCAAACATTTATACCCTCGTTTTATGCTATTTTATATTAGCTATATTAAAACTAAAAATCCTACATTTTAACAATCAATTTTATGCTAGGATGAAATTTTTTCGAGACAAAGTTAGCATACTTCTCTCATACTTCCTGTATCCACATCATAGACAGCACCTGAAATAACCACATCATCAGGAATCAGTGGAGATTCTCGAAGCAATTGCATATCCTCTCTCACACTCTCTTCAACATCCTGGAATGGTAAAAAATCTTGATCAGACACATCAACTCCGAGCTCGTGTTTCAAATGTTCATGAAAACTTTCATTTTGAAAGGTTTGAGCTCCACAGTCTGTATGGTGAAGCACCACGATTTCTCTTGTCCCCATTTGTTGCTGGGAAATCACCAGTGAACGAATCATGTCCTCAGTTACTCGACCACCCGCATTCCGCAAGATATGGGCATCCCCAAGGGCCAAACCTAGAGCTTGCGCAACGTGCAGACGTGAGTCCATACAGGTCACAATAGCTACTCTTGTTTTGGGTTTAAGTGGCAGATTTAACTGCCCATGTAGGGCAACATAAGCCTGATTGGCTTGCATAAACTGTTCAAAATACGACACGATTCCCTCCTCAAAAATTTGATAATCAAATATTTCTCCTATCTTATCATTTTTAAGAGGATTTGTCACGGATTATGCAAAGACCTTTTTCAAAACTTCCTGAATAGTCGTCACACCAATAACTTCAATTTCCTTGGGTGGAGTGATTCCTGTCAAGGAATTTTTCGGTACATAAATCTTGGTAAAGCCCAGTTTTGCCGCTTCATTGATACGTTGTTCGATACGATTCACGCGCCGAATTTCTCCGGTCAAGCCCAGTTCACCCACAAAACATTCCTGAGGATTGGTTGGCTGATCCTTGTAACTAGAGGCAATAGCCACTGCAACGGCTAAGTCAATGGCAGGTTCATCCAGTTTGACACCACCAGCAGATTTGAGATAGGCATCCTGATTTTGCAAAAGAAGCCCTGCTCGTTTTTCCAAAACAGCCATAATCAGACTCGCACGATTGAAATCAAGACCTGTCGTTGTGCGTTTAGCATTTCCAAACATGGTTGGTGTTACCAAAGCCTGAACCTCCGCCAAAATCGGACGCGTCCCTTCCATAGTTACCACGATTGATGAACCAGTGGCTCCATCCAAACGCTCTTCTAGGAAAACTTGACTCGGATTGAGCACCTCAACCAATCCGCCCGACTGCATCTCAAAGATGCCAATCTCATTAGTGGAACCAAAACGGTTTTTGACCGCTCGTAAGATTCGGAAGGTATGGTGACGCTCCCCTTCAAAGTAAAGCACCGTATCCACCATATGCTCCAACATACGAGGACCTGCTAAGGTCCCTTCCTTGGTCACATGCCCTACGATAAAGATGGCAATGTTATTGGTCTTAGCCAGCTGCATAAGCTCAGCGGTCACCTCACGCACCTGAGACACAGACCCCTGCACCCCTGAAATCTCAGGAGACATAATAGTCTGGATGGAGTCGATGATGAGAAAGTCTGGATGGATTCTCTCTACCTCTGCGCGAACACTCTGCATATTAATCTCTGCATAGAGATAAAACTCACTATCAATATCCCCCAAGCGCTCTGCTCGTAACTTAATCTGCTGGGCAGACTCCTCCCCACTGACATAGAGAACCGTACCCACTTGGGACAGCTGAGTCGATACTTGTAAAAGAAGGGTTGATTTCCCAATCCCTGGATCCCCACCGATAAGAACGAGACTCCCCGGTACCACACCTCCACCAAGCACACGGTTAAATTCCTCCATCTCGGTCTTGGTTCGATTGACATTAATAGAAGTTACTTCAGCCAGTTTCATAGGCTTGTTTTTTTCACCTGTCAAGGACACACGCGCATTCTTTACTTCTGCAATCTCGACCTCTTCTACAAAAGAAGACCAAGATCCACAGTTGGGACAGCGTCCTAGATACTTAGGTGAATTATATTCACAATTTTGACATACAAATGTCGCTTTTTTCTTTGCGATGATTCTAATCCTCTCATTTTAAAATTTCTAATTTTTCACATTATCAACTATCTTCTTTAAAACAGTCAATCCGCCATCATCTGCATAAGCATAATACTCTCCATCCGGACTAAAACCAAAAATATACGGTAAATAACCTTTATAAATTTGTGTTCTAGTTTCTCTATTCTTTTCCCAAAAAATGGTTAAAATCGGATACTTTCCAGATTGATCTTTCTCCATTGTAACTTGGATGTCTTCCCCATTGTCCAAAGGGAGACTTCCACCATATTGTCCCGCAATAGAAATGGGAGACTCACACCCTTCATACATGGCTATTAATTCCGTCTCATCATAATCCCCATCTATAGGAGTTACCTGATTATTTTCACTGTCAATAATTGACATATATTCTGAAGAAATGCAAAGAATTTTATAATAAGCTCCCGGAAGAAAAGCTAAGTAAAGAAAACCTCCAATACTGATATTATAAATTTTCTTATACCCTTGACAATTCTCTGGAGTAAAAGATTGAAAGTCTGTATAATTCATTTCATTATTCTTCTTTCCATCAGTAAATTTTATCTATTTTTGTTTGGGAAACAGATCCGTATCTTAGTGCCCTGTTGATCCAAATCCACCTGTCCGAACCCCGTCTGCCTCATCTCCGTCTGCAATTAAGAAAGGCGCAAAGACAGCCTGAACCACACGTTCACCTACTTCAAGTATCACTTCCTGATCCGTAATATTTTTCATCTGCGCAAAGATATGTCCCTCATTCCCGGGATTGCCATAATAATCCCCATCAATAACACCAACAGAGTTGATCAAGACTAGACCCTTCTTACGAGGGTTTGAAGAACGATCATAAAGATAGAGCACTTCTGTCGGTTGCATATAAGCCTTGACCCCAGTTGGAACGAGAACAATCTCTCCCGGAGCGATCACCGTACGCACGGCAACCTTTAAATCATAGCCAGCCGCATGCGCTGTCTCACGTTTCGGTAGCAAACTCTCATCTGTAAAACTCGAAACCAATTCAAAACCACGAATTTTCATATTTTTCTCTTTTCTATAATCATTTATTCTAGGCTATTTTATCTTATTTATTCGAAAAAAGCACGAAAAAAGAGCACACAATTCACATCGCTTAGGGCTGCTGGATTCCTCCCCTGACCCGCTTCACGCAGAACTGTTGCTCCACTATTCATTATACCACATTCCCCTCGGTTTTTAAAGAGAAATTATTTTTTCCGTCGATTTCGGAAAAAGTCCTGCATAATCGCTGCACACTCACTCTCCAAAACTCCCGTTTCAACCTCTACACGATGATTGAGACGCTCATCTGTCAAAATATCGTACAAACTTCCAGCTGCACCAAATTTCTGATTCTTAGCCCCATAGACCACCTTTGGTATACGAGCTAGCCCAATTGCCCCACTACACATCACACAGGGCTCAATGGTCACAAAAAGGGTACAATCCAGCAGACGCCAACTTTCTTCACTCACGTTCGCATTCTCTATGGCCATGATTTCTGCATGCATAACCGCCCGTTGCAACTCCTCGCGCGCATTATGCCCCCTACCAATGATTTCTCCATCCTTGACAATCACACAACCAATTGGAATTTCATCGTGTTCTAAGGCAATCTCAGCCTCTCTCAAAGCCTCTCTCATAAAGGCTTCTTTTTCTTCAACTGTATAATTCATCGTTCTTCTCTTTTTCTACTTGTCGATTTTATTATTATATCATGATTCTCAACACAAAAAAAGCCACCGAATGCGGTGACTTAATAGGGAGATTATTATGAAAAAGAAAAGTTTAGGATATTTGTTACAACAAGTTAGGAGGTCTTCTTGTAACTGTCTATAGTATACCCAACCTGTCTTAAACTAATCTTAAAAATCTCCTATGACCAAACACTTTCTAAAATATTGGTTTGTTCACGACCAGGACCTACTGAGAATGTCGAAATGCGAACACCAACCAATTCGCTTACACGACGAACATAGTTGCGTGCATTCTCAGGAAGATCTTCCAAATTACGAACTCCAGTAATGTCTTCTGACCAACCAGGCAATTCCTCGTAGATTGGCTTGCAGCGTTTCAACTGCTCAAGGCTAGCAGGATAGTAATCAATACGTTGACCATCAAGATCATAGGCCACACAGATTTTTACAGTATCCAAACCACTCAAAACATCGATAGAGTTCAATGAAAGATTGGTAATACCAGATACACGACGACTATGACGCATCACAACTGAGTCAAACCAACCCACACGACGTGGACGACCAGTTGTTGTACCATATTCATGACCTACTTCACGGATGCGATCTCCCACTTCATCAAATAATTCAGTTGGGAAAGGTCCGTCTCCTACGCGACTCGTATAGGCTTTACATACACCTACAACCTTGTCAATCTTACTTGGACCAACACCAGACCCAATTGTCACACCACCAGCGACAGGGTTTGACGAAGTAACAAATGGATAAGTACCTTGGTCAATGTCCAACATAACACCTTGCGCACCTTCAAAAAGCACACGTTTGCCATTATCAAGCGCATCGTTCAAGATAACAGATGTATCTGTCACGTATTGCTTGATTTGTTGGCCATACTCATAGTACTCGTCAAAAATATCATCAACTGAAATAGGGGTGCTATCATATAATTTTTCAAACAGACGATTCTTTTCCGCAAGATTACGTTCCAAACGCTCACGAAAAATTTCTTTATCCAAAAGATCTGCAATACGAATTCCAACACGAGCAGCCTTATCCATATATGCTGGACCTATTCCCTTGATTGTAGTACCAATCTTATTGTCACCCTTAGCCTCTTCTTGCAAGCGATCCAACTCAATATGGTAAGGCAAAATAACATGCGCACGATCAGAAATACGCAAGTTATCAGTTGTCACACCTTCCTCATGAAGATAGCTCAACTCTTTCACAAGGGATTTGGGGTTTACGACCATCCCATTCCCAATAACAGAGATTTTTTCAGGAAAGAAAATTCCAGATGGAATCAAGTGCAACTTAAATTTCTTACCATCAATCACAATCGTGTGACCAGCATTATCACCACCTTGATAACGAGCAATTACCTCTGCATTAGCTGAAAGAAAATCTGTAATTTTTCCTTTACCTTCATCACCCCATTGGGTACCTACAACAACAACTGAAGTCATAATAAAATTCGTCTGAGCTACTAGGAGCTCGTCCTTTCTCATATACATGGCAGGAATTTCACCCGCAATTATATCTTACAATTTATTATAAGAAAAAAACACTATTTTATCAAGAAGAAACAGTAGAAAAGATTTGGAAATTCTTCCATTTCTAAATACAGAAGCCTTTGATCATAAGCTAATTCTATATTTTTTAAAATATATCTATAACAATCGTTCGTAATTATGATAGAGTTGTACCACCTTGCAGTAATTTATCTAGATATAGACGATAAGCTGTTCTAAAGTGATATAGAGAAAAGTCCCTATCACTTTTAATTTTAAATCGGATTAAGTAATATAGTAAAAAACGAAGATGAAGTGATTCCCACTCTGAACAACTCTGCCCTAAAGAGGCATACTCTTGTTCAACTAGTTTCAAAAAGACAAATGCTCGGTCATAAAATTTCTGAAGCATATAAAAATTCCCTTTCTTATTAGTAACACTAGTCTAACAGAAATAAGAACTAAAAAAACTTCAAATCCTATAAAAGAAGAATTTAAAGCTAAACGAACTAAAAATAAAATAAAGAGGTAATTATAGATTTTAAAATTAAGATTTGAAATTTCAACAGTCTACTATATTAATAAATAAAAAAACGCTCAATTGAACGTTTTAATCTA
>NZ_AJKQ01000016.1:0-702 GCF_000257455.1 Streptococcus oralis SK610 | reverse complement strand
CTGAAGTGGATTGACTCGAGCTCGCTGACGCTGACTGGCTCGCACTCGCTGATGCAGATTGACTAGCGCTGGCTGAGGCAGATTCGCTTGAGCTTGCTGAGGCGGATTGACTTGCACTCACTGAGGCGGATTGGCTGGAGCTTACCGAAGCGGATTGACTTGCACTCGCTGAAGCGGATTCGCTGGAGCTGACTGACACTGACTGACTAGCACTTACTGAAGCTGACTCACTGGCGCTCACTGACGCTGACTGACTAGCACTTACTGATACTGACTCACTGGCGCTCACTGATGCGGATTGACTCGAGCTCACCGATACAGATTGGCTCGAACTTGCCGACGCTGACTGACTCGAACTTACCGAAGCGGATTGACTTGCGCTGACTGAGGCAGATTGACTCGTACTTACTGAAGCGGATTCGCTTGAGCTTGCCGATACAGACTCACTTGTGCTTACAGATGCCGATTGACTGGAGCTCAATGAAGCCGATTGACTGGAGCTTACAGATGCTGACTCACTGGCGCTCGCTGACGCGGATTGGCTAGCGCTGGCTGAAGCAGATTGACTGGCGCTCGCTGATGCAGATTGACTCGTACTTATAGATGCTGATTGACTTGCACTCACCGATACGGACTGACTAGCACTTACTGAAGCGGATTGACTCGAGCTCGCTGAGGTGGATTGACTTGAGCTTACCGAGG
>NZ_AJKQ01000015.1:0-671 GCF_000257455.1 Streptococcus oralis SK610 | reverse complement strand
GGGAGTTTTTAGCCTCCTAGTCGTAACGGGCTCTTGTTTCTTTCTTCTCTTGAAGTCCAGTCAGAAACCCAAAGAGCTAGAGTATTTAATGGGAACTGCTAGGGGAAAATCAGATTTTCAACTATTTGGAGATAAGAATCAATATGTCCTTGCGTCTACAAACAAAGGGAGTTTCTTTGTCAGTAAAACATATGCGATCACAGATGAATACAAGACTTTTATAGTAGAGAAAGAAGGAGAGATACATGAAATCCCTCACCTTCAGATGGAGGGAGAGTATTGGAACTTGATTTTGTATAATTTAGACGAGGAGGGCTTGCCTGAACGAAAGATTGACCTTTTTCAGGCAGTGCGAAACTACAATCCGAAAGGCGTTCCTACAAGACTGATTGACTCCTATTACGTTGAGGATACTCACTACTTTGGGTTAAAAATTGTAGATTTAACGGATGAAGAGAATCGAAGTTACAAAACAGTCTATCTCAATTTGGAGACAGAAGAAGTAGTTGAACTTCCAAAAGACACAAAGTTTGGGATGGATTCAATTATCAGTAGTACTGTAAGAGCAACGAATTATGATAAAATTTTAGACTCTAAGGGTTATATTGATCCATCAAATAAGATCGTCACAACTAGGCTTGAAGGACAAGTTCCAGACCCTAACATCAATC
>NZ_AJKQ01000014.1:0-553 GCF_000257455.1 Streptococcus oralis SK610 | reverse complement strand
CGTTGCGCCTGTACCAGTTGGTGTTACCTTAGTGAACTCTGGACTGTAAGTCGCAGTAACTGGGGTGCCATTCTTATCCACACGTTTGACTGTGACTGGAGCTGGGTTTCCGACAAACTGTTTGTCTGGAGTGAAAGTTACCGTTCCGTCTGGCGCAATCGTGTAAGTTCCTTGACCAGGAATAGATTTCTCTTTGCTGCCATCTTCGAAGGTTGGATCAACTGTTTCATCGATTGGAACCAGTGGATTACCACCTTGGAAGCTTGGAGTTCCAGTTTGTGGGATACCTTGAGGACCTGTGCTGGTTGCGTTAGTGCTGGTTGGGGTTACCTTGGTTACTGTTGGGGTATAAGTCGCAGTCACTGGAGTGCCGTTCTTATCTACACGTTTGACTGTGACTGGATCTGGGCTTCCGACAAATTGCTTGTCTGGAGTGAAAGTTACACTTCCATCTGGCGCAATCGTGTAAGTTCCTTGACCTGGAATAGACTTCTCTTTGCTGCCATCTTCGAAGGTTGGATCAACTGTTTCATCGATTGGAACCAGTGGATCA